>JALYYN010000479.1 GCA_030946525.1 Actinomycetota bacterium
ACCTTCAGATCCTCGACCGCCACCATGGCCACGATCTGTTGGGCCAGCACGTCGAGGGGGTTGCGGGGGACCCTGGTCTCCTCGATCAGCCCCGCCTCCATGCGCATGGCGACGACGGCGGCCTCCACCAGGTCGCCTCGGAACTTCGGGAAGATGCGGCCGCGTGACGGCTCGCCGACCTGGTGGCCGGCCCGGCCGATGCGCTGCAGGCCGCTGGCCACCGACGCCGGCGACTCGACCTGGATCACCAGGTCGATGGCGCCCATGTCGATGCCCAGCTCCAGGCTGCTGGTGGCGACCAGGGCGGGCAGCTTGCCGGCCTTGAGGGCGTCCTCGATCTCCAGGCGCTGCTCCCGGGCCACCGAGCCGTGGTGGGCGCGGACCAGGTCCTCGCCGGCCAGGTCGTTGAGCCGGGCGGCCAGCCGTTCGGACAGGCGGCGGGAGTTGACGAAGATCAGCGTCGACCGGTGAGAGCGGATGAGGTCGAGCAGGACCGGGTGCATGGCCGGCCAGATGGAGTGGCGGGCCTCGGGGTCGCCGGCGGCCGGGCCCGACAGGACGGCGCCGTCGCCGTCCATGATCGGCTTGCCCAGCTCGGCCATGTCCTCCACCGGGACGATGACCTGCAGCTCCAGCTTCTTGCGAACGCCGGCGTCGACCACGCTCACCGGCCGGGGCCGGCCGCCCGCCCGGCCGCCGAGGAAGCGGGCGATCTCGTCGAGGGGGCGCTGAGTGGCCGAGAGGCCGATGCGCTGGGGCGGCGTCTCGGTCAGGCGCTCGAGCCGCTCCAGGGACAGGGCCAGGTGGGCGCCCCGCTTGCTGCCGGCCACGGAATGGATCTCGTCGACGATCACGTGCTCGACCGACCGCAGCATCTCCCGGGCCTGTGAGGTCAACAGCAGGTAGAGGGACTCGGGCGTGGTGATGAGGATGTCGGGCGGGTGGCGGACCAGGTCCCGGCGGTCGGCGGCGGGCGTGTCGCCAGTGCGGGTGCCGACCCGGACCGACGGCACGGGCAGGCCCCGGCGCTCGGCCTCCAGGGCCATCCCGGCCAGCGGCGCCCGCAGATTGCGCTCGACGTCGTAGGTCAGCGCCTTGAGCGGGGAGACGTAGAGGACCCGGCAGGTGTTCTCGACCGGCTGGATGACGACCTTGTCCAGGGTCCACAGGAAGGCGGCGAGGGTCTTGCCGGAGCCGGTGGGGGCGAGGATCAGGGTGTGGTCGCCCCGGCTGATGGCCTCCCAGCCCTGTTCCTGGGCCGGCGTGGGCGCGTCGAAGGCGGCTTCGAACCAGGCCCGGGCGACCGGGGAAAAGCGGTCCAGCGACCCCATGCCCTCCAGGGTACGGCGGAGCTGGGACAAAGAAGGCCGCAGTCCTCGGTACCGTGAAGCCATGGAGTACGTCCACTGGCAGGACCGGCCCACCCTCAGGCGGCCCGTGCTCGTCGCCGCCTTCGAGGGATGGAACGACGCCGCCGACGCCGCCTCCTCCGCCACCCGCTACCTGCGCGACCGCTGGTCGGCCCGGCCCTTCGCGACCATCGACCCCGAGGACTTCTACGACTTCTCATCGACCCGTCCGCAGGTCCGCATGGCCCGGGGCATCACCCGGGAGATCGTCTGGCCGGAAGCCGAGTTCTCCGCCGCCTCCCTGCCGGGGACGTCGCGCGACGTCGTGGTGCTCCTGGGCCACGAGCCCCAGCTCAAGTGGCGCACGTTCACCGAGCAGGTCGTCGGGGTGGCCGGTGAGCTCGGCATCGAGATGATCGTCATCCTGGGGGCCCTGCTGGCCGACGTGGCCCACACCCGGCCGGTGCGGGTCACCGGTACGGCCGCCGATCCCGACCTGGTGACCCGCCTCGGCCTGGGACAGTCGACCTACGAGGGCCCGACCGGCATTGTCGGCGTCCTCCACGACGCGTTCGCCCGGGCCGGGCTGCCGTCGGCCTCGCTGTGGGCGGCCGTCCCCCACTACGTGGCTTCCACCCCCTCGCCCAAGGCCTCGCTGGCCCTGGTCGAGCGGGCGGCCGTCCTGCTGTCGACCTCGGTGACCACCGCCGACCTGGAGGTGGCGGCACTGGACTACGAGCGCCAGGTGAGCGAGGTGGTGGCCGCCGACGACGACGTGTCCGCCTACGTCCGCCGGCTGGAGGCCAGCGCCGACGAGGACGACGTGGCCGACATGGAGACCGTCACCGGCGACGCCCTGGCCGACGAGCTCGAGCGCTA
>JALYYN010000514.1 GCA_030946525.1 Actinomycetota bacterium
GAGCCCCGTCCAGCCGTCGGCGGGCAACGACGGCGGCCACGCCGCGGAGGTGATGTCGCCGAGCAGGCTCCGCGTGTGGGCCGAGACCAGCCGGCCGAGGTCGGGCCCCAGCCGAAGGTAGCTGGCAACCACCAGCACGACGCCCCCGAGTATCGACCGGCGGACCCGCCGCAGGGACCCCCGCCGCCGCAGCGCCGACCCCCACAGGTCGGCGAGTGCGCTGACGGCGACGAGGGCGTAGATCAGGGTCCACATCTCGCGGTAGCGAAGCGACTGGAAGGCCAGGTCCAGTTCGAGGCCGAGGCCGCCGGCGCCGATCATCCCCAGGATCACCGCCGAGCGCATCGAGCACTCGAGCCGGTAGAAGGCGTAGGACACCATGTCGGGCAGGGTCTGGGGCAACACCGCATAGGCCAGGGCCGCGACCCGACCGACGCCGGCGGAACGTAGGGCGTCGAAGGGCCCCCGGGCCGACTCGTCGATCAGCTCGGCGTAGACCTTGGCGGTGATGGCCCCGAACGGGATGGCGATGGCGAGGATCCCGACCATCGGGTCCCGGCCCAGGACGTTGACGAGGAACAGGCCCCACACCGCCTCATGGATGCCCCGCGGCAACCCGAACAGCCCCCGGCCGGCGTACCACCCCGGTCGCAGGCCGGCGCGGCCCCGGCGGCGGCCGACCCTGTCCCGTCGCCACCACGTCTCGCTGGTGAGCACGCCGCCGACGAGCCCGGCGATCACCGAGAGCGCCGTCCCGAGGACGGCGAAGGCCACCGTCGTCAACGTCGCCCGCCAGGTGACCCCGAGGTAGCCGGAGGAAAGATCCGGGTGCAGCACGGCACGCCAGAACCTGGCGACCAGGGTCCATCCGCCGGGGTTGACGAGCGCCCGCCTCCCCACGCCGGCCGACCACAGCGACCACAGCACGGCCGCCGCTGCGGCCACGAACCACATCCGGCGGGCCGGCCACGCCCGGCGCCGCCTGTCACGGGATGCCCCGGGAGGTCGGTCGCGTCGGCCCTCCGCGGAGAAGACGCCGACCTCACGGGAAGTCAGGTCGGTCAGGCCGCCGCGCTCCGCCATCTCAGGCGTCGATGCGGTACAGGGCGGTGCCCAGGTCGTCGGTCACGTCGGCGGCCGGAAGGTCGAACGCCACCCGGCCTTGTCGAACCCCGACCACCCGGTCGCAGCGGCGACGGGCGAGGGTGAAGTCGTGCAGGCTCACCAACAGGGTCCGGCTCCCATCGGCCACCACCTCGCCGAGCAAATCCATGACCTCCTCCGCTCGGGCCGGGTCGAGGCTCGACACCGGTTCGTCGGCCAGGATCAGCTCCGGCTCCTGGACGAGCACGCGGGCCAGCGCGACCCGCTGCTGCTCACCGCCCGAGAGACGGTCGGTGCGCTCGAAAAGCTTGTCGGCGATGCCGACCCGGCCGAGGGCGGCACGGGCCACGCCGAGGTCGACCGGGCGGATCATCGAGGCCAGGGCGCGCGTCCGGCTCCAGGAACCGAGCCGCCCGCCGTTGACGTTGTGGACGACACGCAGCGGCCCGACGAGGTGGAGCTGCTGGTAGACGGTCCCGACCCGCTGTCGAAGTCGGCGCAGCTCGGCGGAGGTCGCCTCCTGCAGATCCTGCCCGAGCACGCTCACCAGCCCGCTCGTCGGCATGACGCCCCCCGTGCACAGGCGCAGGGCGGTGGTCTTGCCTGCGCCACTGGGCCCGACCAGTGCCACCCGCTCGCCGGCGGCCACCTCCAGATCGAAGCCGTCCAGCGCGGGGTGCCCGTCGCAGAGGACGCGCACCCCGCGCAGGGACACGACCGCCGGAGGCATCAGGTGATCAGCTTGAGCTTGCGGCCGATCGATTCGATCTGGGTGTAGTTGGCGACGTCGGTCGGGATGAACATCTTGGCCCCGTAGAGGTCCAGCAGCTTGGCCTGGTCGGGATTGGCGTCATCGAGGGCCAGCAGGGCGGCCTTGATCTGGTCGGTGAAGCCGGCGCCGAAACGGGCGTTGGTCTGGGGCCCGGCGATCCAGTGGTAGTCGTGGTAGCTGGGGGTGGTGAAGACCTCACTGACCTTGGTCAGGTCGACGGTGCCCGCGGCCAACCGCGTCTTCCACACCTGCAGGTTGAGGGCCCCGGCCTCGTACGTGCCGGACGTGACCAGGTCGATGGTCTTGTCGTGGGAGCCCGAGTAGCCGGGAGGTCCGCTGAAGTCCTTGTCGCTGGACATCCCGGCCTGATCGAGGAAGTACTCGGGCATCAGGCGACCGGACGTCGACGACTCGCTCCCGAAGGTGAACCGCTTGCCCTTGAGGGCGGTGAGGCCCTTCACGTCGGTGACCGGCTTGATGCCGGTCGAGGTGTTGGCGATGAAGATGGTCTGGAATGCGTCGTCGATGTCGCGCTGGGCGAGGATCGTCGAGCCGGGGGTCTGCAGGCGGGCCTGGACTCCGGTGAGCCCGCCGAAGAACACCATGTCGAGGTCGCCGGTCTTGAACAGGCTCACCGACGCGGCGTAGTCGGTGACAGCGACGTACTGGACCTTGCGGTCCAACGCGGTGGACAGGTAGGCGGCCATGCTGGCGTTGATCGTGGCCAGCTTGGCCGGGTCCTGGTCGGGAATGGCACTGATCTTGAGCGTGCGGTTCGGGTCGACGGCCGCTGTCGACGGGCTGGCCGACGATGATCCGGCGGTGCTCGTCTTGTCGCTGCCGCAGGCCACGGCGGCCAGGGCGACGAACGCCAACAGCGCGATGGTGGCGCGCGTGCGCCGGTGGGACGTGAACAAGTCGGTCCTCTCGATGGTCGTTCTCTACGAAATGGGAACAACCGCAGCGGAAGGACGCCTCAGGTAAGGAGGGAACCGCTGCGGTCGGTGGCGCCCGACCGGGCGCCGGCATCGCCGGTTCAGCGACGCGCAGGCAGCGGCATGTTCCCTCCTTCCGGCCAAATGTCTTCGACAAGGTAGCCGCCCGACCGAAGGCCCCGCCCGCCCCGGTCAGTTGAGGCGGGCGCGGAAGGCCGAGGCCGCCTTGCGCAGGTGCTCCTCGTCGCCGGGCAGCGCCTCGACCAGCCCTTCGAGAGCGACGGCGGCCTCCACGAACCGGCCGGTGGCGCCCAGCGTCAGGGCCCACTCCCGCCGCTCGGCGGGCAACGAGCCGGGCAGGGCGACCCGCAGGCGCAGCACCCACTCCAGCGCCTCCGTCCGGCCGGAGGCGGAGTAGATCGACGCCAGGTTGTTCAGCATCCTCGACAGGATGGCCACGCCGCCGATGGGATCCAGGTACGCCTCCCGGAAGGGCGTGTCGGGGCCGTTCACGGCCCGGAAGCGCTCCAGGCAGCCGTCGCGGCCGAACACGCGGCCCTCGTCGAAGGGGTCGACGAAGACGTCGGCGAGGGCGTCGGGCGTGTGGCGGAGGAGGAAGTGGCCGGGCATGCCCACGCCCTGCAGCCGTAGGCCGATCCGCCTGCCGACCTCCATGCCCAGCACGGACAGCGTGATCGGCAGGCCCAGCCGGCGGCGCACGACCTGGTGCAGGAAGGAGTTGGCCGGGTCGTAGTAGTTGCCGACGTTCCCCGAGAAGCCCAGTTCGACGAACAGGTGACGGCGCCAGCCGGCAAGCGTGGGGTCGGAGATGCCCGCGGCCAGCCCGTCGATGACCCGCAGCTCGGCGTCGACGTCGAGGCCCGGATCGGCGTGGGCGGCGATCAGCAGCGCGGCCTCGTCGAGAGAGAGTCGGTCCTCGGGCCCGCGCACGAGTTCGGCGAAGCGGGCCGTCGGGTCCATGGTCAAGGTAACGCCTAGCATGGCCCTCCATGGCTGCTGCCGTCCCCTCGACCACCCCCAACCCCAACGCGATGAAGTTCTCCCTCGACGTGAAGTTGCCGGGCACGCTCAACCTGGCCGGTGCCGACGCCGCCGCCGGCAACCCCTTCGCGGCCGCGGTGTTCGCGGTGGCCGGCGTGCAGTCGTTGTTCGGCGTGAACGACTTCGTGACCGTCACCCGCAAGGCGGGCGCCGACTGGGACACGATCATCGCCGGCGTCACCCAGGCCGCCGCCGAGCACCTGTAGGCGTCGGCGGCGAGCGATCACCCGGCGAGCCCAGCCGGTCGTGCGCCCGGCCATTCAAGGATGGCCTTTTTGCGCACTCCCGAGGCTGGATTCGGCTGTCGCAACATCCTGCGCCCGATCGCTGGCGGGCGAGATGTCGGGGCCACAGCCAAGCGCAGACCGTCAGCTCGCTTCCGGCGGCGGGCCGACCTCGGGGCACCAGTCGACTACGTCCTCGGTGACTTCATGACCCATCCGCTCGAGCCGGGGCCTTCGACTTCATCGCGTCAGTCGCCTCGCTCCACCATATGGACGAGGCTGCCACGCTCGACCGGATGCGCGAATTGCTCCGTCCCGGCGGTCGGCTGGTCGTAGTGGGGCTGGCGCGAAGCAGCCGGCCTATCGACGGGATCGTCGATGTCGACGGCATGGTCGCAAACGGCCTCCACAAGCGGTACAAGGCGTGGCGCACAGAGACCCCGCCTGACGTCAAGCCTCCCGCACTGTTCCGTGAGACGATCGGCGAACGGGACCGCAGCCGGATGGACGACTGGGTCCACCCGGTCTGGCTGTAGGAGTCCGAGTGACGCGGGTGCCCTGGTATATCCAGAGGGCATCGCGATATATACTTCATGGATGACGAAGCGACTGGTCGACCTCGACGACGATGCACTCGCTGCGGCTCGGGCCCGTTTGGGCACCAGAACCATCAAGGACACGGTCAACGAGGCCCTTCGGCAGGCGGCGGCCGCCCGTCAAGGCGAGCTCCGGCACGCCCTCGACGTCCTCTCCGGCTGGGAGCTCGACGCCCGGGCCGAGTCCTGGCGGTGAGCTACCTCCTGGACACGAGTGTCCTCGCCCGGTTGCGCCATCCGGTCGTGCGGTCTCGTGTCGAGGCCCTCGATGCCGACGGGGTCGCTCGCTCGCCCATCACCGACCTCGAGATCGGATTCTCGGCCCGCAGCGGTTCCGACTGGGACCAGCTGATGGCCGCGGTCGATGCGTTTGGGCTCGTCGAGATCCAGCCGAGTCACTTCGCCCGGGCTCGGCAGGTGCAGCGCCTTCTTGCCGTCCAGGGCCTCAAGGGCAGGAAGGTGCCTGACCTTCTCATCGCCGCCGCCGGGGAGGCGGTGGCCCGAACCGTGCTGCACTACGACGCCGACTTTGACCACATCGCCGGCGTCACCGGCCAAGCCACCGAGTGGGTCGTGGCGCGAGGGACGATCGACTGATCGCTGTCGGCGGCCGCTGCGTGCCGGCGACGGCGACAGTGTCTGGGGAGCCGCGGGTCCGCTCCTGCCCGGATGGGCGACCGTTCTCGTAGGCGGTCTCCGAGGAGGAGTCGAGCGCACGCTGGCTGCGCCGCGTTTTGAAGCGCATGTCGAAGGTCGACCCGGCTTCACGGTCGGGGCCAAGCTATGGGCGACGCAGCACGGGAGGGCGCTATCGGAGAGCCGACCCGCGTCATGGCTCAAGCCCGCCGGAAGGAGCGGGGGCCGCCTCGCCAGCGCATTCCGCTGGCCGGGCGTCTGGTCGGCGGCGTCGAGCGCGTCCAGCAGCACATCGCGTGGCGGCCGCGTGGCGGATCAGCTCGAAATCAGCCGAGGCGGTAGACGAGGCCCTCCATCACCGGCTCGTAGCCGATGCGGCGGTAGATGGCGTTGGACGTCGGGTTCGAGAGCTGGGTGTAGAGGATGCAGGTCGCCGCGTCGGCGGCGACGACGCGGGCCGACAGCGCAGCGACGCAGGCGCCGGCGTAGCCGTGCGAGCGGTCCGCCGGAGGGGTGTAGACGAACGCGATGCGGGATACGCCTGCGACCGGGTCCGACGCCGCCGCGGTGGACACCGGGCGCCCGTCGTGCTCCCACACCCAGAGGCGACCGGCCGCCAGGTGGCGGTCGGTCATGTCCGCGGCGTCGAGGGCCTGGGACTCGGTGTCGTCCAGGAAGCTGGTCGCCCAGGCGACGAGCAGATCGCGGTCGCCCGCGATCGCCGGGCGGAGCCGGCCGGGCACCCCCGACGGTTGCCGCAGCGCTCCCAGCCGGTAGATCCGCTGGCCCTCGACGGGCACCGCCGGCACGCGCCGTCGCTCGGCCCACCGCCCGGCGAAGGCGGCGGCGGTGGCCGCGTCGGACGCCACGCCCGGCAACCCCGGCGCGTCCTCGGCCATGGCCTCGACCAGCGCGGCCACGACATCGGCGCCGCCCGCATCGGCCGGGTCGAGCGGGGCGAGCACGGCCCGGAAGGAGAGCGGCGACTGGAAGGCGAACCCCACGGGCTGGTCGCCCCGGCACGCCACCCAGTACCGGCCGTCGCCCGGTGCCGATCGCTGGCCCAGCAGGGTGAGGACCAGGTTGTTCTCGACCGGCCGGCACCGCAGGAACGGCCCCGCCCGGGCCAGCGCCGTCGGCCGGTCCGCGGTCGACGTCACGGTCACGGCCTCCATGTGGCCATGCTGGCCGCCCGCCGGCGCCGGCCGCCAGGATTATCCGCTACTCGCCCGGGTCGGCCCCTTCCAGGACGCCCAGCTCGAGCAACCGGGGCAGGGCCGCAGGCGGGAGCGGGCGGGAGAAGTAGTAGCCCTGGCCGTACGGGCAGCGCAGTCGCCGGAGGTGGAGCAGCTGCCTGCGGCTGCTGATGCCTTCGGCCACCGCCTCCAGGCGGAGGGTCGAGGCCAACTTCACGACCGCCCGGGCCAGGGCCGACTCGTGGGGCCCTTCGGCCACGCCGTCGATGAAGGACTTGTCGATCTTGAGGATGTCGACGGGGAGGCGGCGGAGGTAGCCGAGCGAGGAGTAGCCGGTGCCGAAGTCGTCGATGGCGATGCGCACGCCCAGCCGGCGGAGCTCCTCGAGCCGGAGGGCGGTGGTGTCGGTGTCGTCCATGAGGACGCTCTCGGTGATCTCCAGCACGAGCTGGCGGGGCCGCAGGCCCGACTCGGCCAGGACCTGGGCCACTTCGTCCGACCAGCCGGGCTGCACCAGTTGCCGGGCCGAGACGTTGACGCTGACGCGAAGGGAGTCCGAGCCGGTGGCCGCCGCCTGCCAGGTCGCCGCCTCCATGCACGCCTCGGCGAGGACGAAGCGGCCGAGGGGCACGATGAGACCGCTCTGCTCCGCGGAGGGGATGAACTCCGACGGCGGTAGCAGCCCCCGCTCCGGGTGCTGCCAGCGGACGAGGGCCTCGAACCCGGCGATCACCCCGGTGTCGAGATGGACGATTGGCTGGTAGTAGAGGCGGAGCTGGCCCTGGACGATCGCCCGCCGCAGGTCGTTCTCGACCGTGAAGCGCTCGCTGGCGTGGGCCAGCATCGACTCCTCGAACACCTCGAAGCGGTCCCGGCCCCTGTCCTTGGCGCGGTACATGGCCACGTCGGCGTTGCGCAGGAGCAGCTCGGCATCCGTACCGTCCCGAGCGCCGATGGCCACCCCCACACTGGCCGTGACGGTCAGGTCGACGCCCTTGACGCGGAAGGGCTTCTCGAATGCCTCGAGGATCCGCCCGGCGATCCCCACCGCCTCCGCATAGCTCCCGATGTCCTCGCACAGGAGGGCGAACTCGTCGCCACCCATGCGGGCGACGGTGTCACCGGGCCGGAGAAGGTCAGCCAGGCGCTCGGCCACGGCGACCAGCAGCCCGTCGCCGCCGTCGTGGCCGAGCTCGGCGTTCACCACCTTGAACTGGTCGACGTCGGCGATGAAGAGGGCGACCGAGGCGCCGCGCCGGTCGGCCCGGGCCAGGGCGTGCTCGACCCGGTCGCGCAGCAGGACCCTGTTCGGCAGCCCGGTCATGCGGTCGTGGAGGGCCTGGCTCGCCAGCTGGCCCTCGAAGCGCTTGCGCTCGCTCAGGTCGCGCACGAAGCCGCAGACCCGGTACCCGCCCTCGCGCCCGTCGACCCAGACGGTCACCTCGACGGGGAACTCCGAGCCGGTCCGGTGCACGGCGGTGAACTCGCTTCGCCCGACCGGCGCGTCGCGCTCCCCGCTCACCAGCCGGCCGAGGGCGATGTCGAACGCCGGGCGGCGGCGGAGGGGGACGGCCATGTCCCGCAGCGCGCGGCCGATCGTCTCGTCCCGCGACCAACCGAACATGGCCTCGGCCTCGGGGTTCCAGTCCACCACCCACCCCCGGTGGTCGACGGCGATGAAGGCGTCGTGGGCGACCCTGGCCATCCGCGACGCGTCGCCGGTGGCCGCTGCGGCCCGGAGCCGATCGGCCACCGCACCGAGCTGGCGGACGGCGGCGGCGGCCATGTCCACCACCGCCTGCTGCGGCCGCTCGGGCTCCTCGGCGAAGAACTCCACCACGGCGACGACACCATCACCGTCGACGACGGGGAACGCGACCACCCCGCACAGCCCGAGCCGGGCCGCGTCGACGCTGATCGACCCCGCCTCGGCCACGTCCGCGCTCCACACCGGCTCGACGGCGGCGGCGGCCCGCTCGGCCGCGCCCGCTCCCGGGACGGGGGGATTGGCGGCGGCGGCGAGGAGCCCGAACCGGTCGACGTCCGCCAGCCGCCACATCGCGGTGGGCAGCACCTGCCCGCGGGAGACCAACAGCAACCGGCCCACCGGCCACCCAGCCGCGGCGCAGACCTCGTCCATGACCGCGCCCGCCGCACCCTCCAGGGTGGCCTCCGCCGCCCCCGCCTCCGTGGCGCGACGGAGCGCGCCGAGCCACCTACCGGCGTCTATCCCGGGTGCGCCAGCCTCCTCGGGGATCGGAGTCACCGCCCCAAGAATGCCTTACCCCGGCGACCTCCGCTCCGCTGTCTTTCTCCAACCTGGCCGAGTCGGACAAGCCGGACTCATCGCCGTAGGGCGGGGTCGTTGCAGGCCATGGTCATACCCGGCTGGGTCGCGGGCCGGACGCGGACCGACGTCCGCACCGACAGGTTCGCCACCAGGCCGCCCGCCGCGCACAGGCCGGCGGCGATGCCCAGGGCGGTACCCACCCCGGGCGCGAATGCGGGATCGGCGGGGTCCACACCACTGAGGCCGGCGAGGGCCGGGAGCAGGGCGACCGAGAGGAGCCCGGCGACGCGGGCGACCGCATTGTTGACGCCCGAGCCGACACCGAGATGGCGTTCCTCGACCGCGGCCATCACCGCCGCGGTGAGGGGGGCCACCGTGAAGGACAGGCCGAGTCCGAACACCACAACGCCGGGGAGCACACCGCTGGCATAGTGGTCGCCCGGCCCGACCCGGCTCATCAGCAGGAGGCCGCCGGCGGCGATCAGGGGGCCGACGGTCATGGGCGTCCGGGGCCCTATGCGCTGGGCCAGCCGCCCGGTCCTGGCCGAGAGCAGGACGAGGATGACCGTCACCGGCAGCATGGACGCGCCCGCCTCCAGGGCCGAGTACCCGAGGGCCTGCTGGAGCAGGACCACGAAAAGGAACAGCGCCCCGCCGAACGCGCCGTACACGGCGAAGGTGGTGGCGTTGGCCCCGCTGAACTGCCGCGACCGGAACAGCTCCAGTGGTACCAGCGGCTCAGCCTGGCCGCGCTCGACGAGCGGGAAGGCGATGAGGGCGGCGGCGCCGATCAGCGCGGCGACGACGACCCGGACGGAAAGGCCGCGGGCCGACCCCTCGATCAGGGCGTACACCACGCCGGCGAGGCCGACGGTGGTGGCGGCAGCGCCGGCGACGTCGAGCCTGCCTCCCGCCAGGGCGCCGGCGTCGCGGCTCTCGGGCACATGGCTGCGCACGACCCAGACCGTCACCGCGGCCAGGGGCAGGTTGATGAGGAAGACCAGCCGCCACGACACCGCGTCGACCAGCCACCCGCCGACGAAGGGCCCGATGGCGCTGGCCACCCCGGCCAGGCCCGACCAGGCCCCCACCGCCCGGCCCCTGTCGTGGGGGTGGAAGCTGGCCGAGAGCAGGGCCAGGCTCCCGGGCACGAGGAGAGCGCCGCCGACGCCCTGGACGGCCCGGGCCACGATGAGCGCTCCGAGCGATGGCGCCATGCCGCACAGGGCGGAGGCGGCGCTGAAGGAGACGAGGCCGGTGACGAACACCCGGCGGCGCCCGTAGCGGTCGCCCAGCGCGCCGCCGAGGAGCAGGAGGGAGCCGAGTGTGAGCAAGTAGGCGTCGAGGGTCCACTGCAGGCCGGAGAGGCCTCCGCCGAAGTCCCGCCCGATGGCGGGCAGGGCGACGTTGACCACGGTCCCGTCCAGGAAGGCCATGCCCGATCCGAGGACCGTCGCCAGGATGACCCAGCGGCCGGCCGGCGTCCCCGCCCGCACCGCGCCCGCCGGGACGGAGGGCTGCACCGTCACCGGCGCACGGTCAACTCGCCGAGCAAGCTCCACTTGTAAGTGCGATTCATCGCCGGTGGCCAGCCTCGCCGGCGAAGCCGGCCCCCGTACGGCGGCCGGCCGGGGAAGGACGGCGGAGGCTGCTCGCCGAGCAGGCTCTGCTTGCGAGTGCGAATCTCACGGCATGCCGGGCCGACCGGGGTCGTAGGCACAGAACGTGCCCGTCCGGATGCTCCGACGCAGGTGGCGCCCCAGCTCCGGCAGTGCCCGGTCGACCCGCTCCAGGGCCACCCGGATGCGGACCGTGACCAGCCGGCGTGCCCGGTCGACGCCCTCGCCGGGGAGCGCCCGCTCGGCGGTGAGCGAGGCCAGCTCCGTCTCGATCCGATCCTGCTCGGCCCGGGCCAGTGCGGCGGTCACCGGCTCATCGACCTCGACGCCGGCCAGCTCGTCCAGCCGGGCCCGGCATTCGGCGACGAGCTGCTCACGCAGGCAGGCGTCGGTGAGGTTTCCGGCCAGGTCGATGGCGTGGACGGGTCGGGCGTCGGTGCCGAGCAGCCGGGCGATGTGATCCAGGCCGGCGCACTCGGCCACCGCCGCCGACCGGCCTTCGAAGGAAAGCTCCCATCCTCCCGGGCGACGGCGGAGGATGTCGCCGTCACCGGCTGCCGGCCATCCGGCGCTGTCGCACAGGGCGAGCGACCGCCGCAGGACGGCTTCCGTCTCCGCGGCCCGACTGTCGACCTCGAGGCGGCGGTAGATGTCGGCCGCCTCGTCGAGCAGCTCGACCGCCCGGTCCCAGTCGCCCTCCTCGCCCCGCAGCCGCAGCACCGCCGAGTATTGGAAGCACGTGTGGGCGACGAGGACCGGCGCGGCGGCAGCCCGGTTCGCCTCCAGGGCGGCGTCGAAGTGGGAGGCGGCATCGTGCCAGTCCCCCAGGACGTGGGCGACCAGGCCGAGGTGGCGGGCGAGGGACCCGTGGAAGTCGAGGAGCGTCGACGCATGACCGGTGAGCCGCCGCTGGAGCGTGGCCGCAGCGCCGGGATCCCGCAGTACCGCCGCCACCTCGGCGGCCAGGGCGCAGACCGCCAGGGACGCGCGCTCCAGGTCGATCTCCTCCAGCCGCCGGCCGGCGTCGCCGTCCCGGCCGAGGTCGGCCAGGACGGCCGCGAACATGGCGGCCACTTCCTCGACCTCCGCGTGGTTCTGGAGCAGGCCGCGAAGCAGGATCTCCGCCTCTGCCGGCCGGCCCTGCTCCCGGCAGGCGGCCACGGTAAGCAGGCCGGGGGCGACTGCGGTGGGATCAGCCGCTGCTGCCTGTGCGGCCCATCGCTCGCACTCGCCGAAACGGCCTGCGAGCAGGGCGTCCGTCGCCTGCCGGACCGGCAGCCCCCACCCTTCACCGATGCGGGCCAGTCTAGGTCCACTGGATCCGGGGGCCGGCCGGCCGGGCGTTCGCAGGTAGCGTCCCGCCCGTGGTCGGCAGCCGTTGGGACGATGGTGACGCGGCCCGCCGGACCGGTGAGATGGACCTGCGGGTCTACACGTCACAACTCCTCGGCCAGGACCCCGAGCTGGTGCTGCACGGCGGCGGCAACACCTCCGTCAAGCTGCGGCGCCGCACCGTGCTCGGCGACGAGGTCGATGTCCTGGCCGTCAAGGGCAGCGGGAGCGACCTCGGCGACATCGACGAGTCCGGCTTCGCCCAGCTCCGCCTCGACGACGTTGCCCGCCTGGCCGACCTCAAGGTCCTCTCGGACACCGACATGGCCGAGCAGCTGCTCGTCGCCTCGTTGGTGGCGGGTGGGCCGGCGCCGTCGGTGGAGGCGATCCTCCACGCGGTGCTGCCGCCCCGCTTCGTCGACCACACCCACGCCGACGCGGTCGTCACCCTGACCAACACACCCCGGGCTGCGGCGGTGCTGGCCGATGTCTACGGCGACGAGGTCGTGGTCGTCCCCTACGTGATGCCCGGGTTCCGGCTCGCTCGCGCCTGCGCGGCGCGCGTGGACGACGTAATGCGGCCGGGCGTGGTCGGCATGGTCCTGATGAACCACGGGATCTTCACCTTCGGCGACTCGGCGCGGGAGTCCTACGAGCGCATGATCGACCTGGTGGCCCGGGCCGCGCGGTACCTCGTCGCCCACCCGCCGCACCCGGTCGCGGCCCGGCCGGGCGGGGCAGCGCCGGTGGCGACCAGGGTGCAGCGGGCCGAGCTGCGGGCCGCGGTCTCCGCCGCCGCCGGGGCGCCCATGGTCGTCTCCGCCCACGTCGACCCCCCGGTCATGGCCTTCATCGGTCATCCCGACGTCGCCACCCTTTCCCAGCAGGGCCCGGCCACGCCCGACCATGTCATCCGGACCAAGCCGGTGCCTCTCCTGGGCCGCGACGTCGACGCCTACGCGACGGAGTACCGGGCCTACTTCGAGGCCCACCGCAGCCGCTCGGCGATGGACCTCCAGATGCTCGATCCTGCGCCCCGGGTAATCCTCGACCCCGAGCTGGGCATGTGCTGCGCGGGCCGGACGGCCGCCGACGCCCGCATCGCCGAGGACATCTACCGCCACACGATCAAGGTGATCCTCGAGGCCGACGCCATCGGTGGCTACCGGCCGATCCCGTTGCCCGACCTGTTCGACATGGAGTATTGGGAGCTGGAGCAGGCCAAGCTGCGCCGCCGCGGCACGCCGCCCGCCTTCGCCGGAGAGGTGGCCGTGGTCACCGGTGCGGCCGGCGGCATCGGCCGGGCCTGCGCCGACGCCCTCCTCGCCGGGGGGGCCGCGGTCGTCGGCTTCGACCTGGACCCCGGTATCACGGCGTCCTTCGACGGTCCGCAGTGGCTGGGGGTGGAGGTCGACGTCACCGATGCCGCTGCGGTCGAGGGCGCGCTCGAACGCACCGCCGAGCGCTTCGGGGGGCTCGACCTGCTGGTGCTCAACGCCGGCGCGTTCCCGCCGGGAGCCTCGATCGCGTCCCAGGATCTGGGCGCCTGGCGGCGCCTCATGGCCGTCAACGTCGATGCCAACGTCGCCCTGCTGCGTGAAGCCCACCCGTTGCTGCGCCTCGCTCCCCGGGGCGGGCGGGTCGTGGTCGTCGGCTCAAAGAACGTGCCCGCGCCCGGACCCGGCGCCGCCGCCTACTCGGCGTCCAAGGCCGCGCTCACCCAGCTCGCCCGGGTCGCCGCCCTCGAGTGGGGCGCCGACGGCATACGGGTCAACGTCATCCACCCCAACGCCGTCTTCGACACCGGCATCTGGTCGGGCGGGATCCTCGCCGAGCGGGCGGCGCGCTACGGGCTCACCGAGGACGAGTACCGGACCAACAACGTCCTGCGCACCGAGGTGACCAGCGCCGACGTCGCCCGGCTGTGCGTCGCCATGTGCGGGCCGGCGTTCGCCAAGACCACCGGCGCCCAGGTCCCGGTCGACGGGGGGAACGACAGGGTCATTTGACGCGGTTCATCCGGCGTGACGCTTCTCAATAGGCTCCGGGATGCGGGTGCTGGTGGGGCATTCTGCTCGAAATGCCCACGTCCATCGACGGCCGGCTAGAAGTTGAAGCACGGCGGGAGGAGTCCCGAGAGGCCAGGCGATGAACGTGGCGAGCCGGGGTATCGTCGGCAACGATGAGAACTGTCGTCCTTGACCCCCACGTGATGGACGACGTGATCGCCCGCCGCCAGGCTCTCGGACAGGACCGCTTCGATGAAGTCTGGAACGGCGAATACCACATGAACCCCGGGCCCACCGGCCGTCACGCCTACCTGGACAGTGAGCTCATCGTCCTGCTCCACCCGCACGCCAAGGCCGCTGGCCTCCACGCGTCGACCGGCTTCAACCTGGGCGACGGACCCACCAACTACCGGGTGCCTGACGGGGGTTACCACCGCATCCCACCCGTCGACACCTGGATACCCACCGTCGCCATCGCGGTGGAGATCCTGTCCCCCGACGACGAGACGTACGCCAAGTTCGACTTCTACCTCGACCACGGAGTCGAGGAGATCATCGTGGTCGACTCGTTGGAGCGCACGGTCCGGTGCTTCGTCCGAACGGGATCGCCGGGCTCCTTCACCGAGGAGAAGACGAGCAACCTCCTCGGAGTGACCACGTCGTGGATCACGGACAGCCTCAGCTGGCCCTGAAACAACCCGCACGACAAACGGTCTGAGCGACATCACGGGCGGCAGAGAGCACCAGCGCACATCGCCTCCGTGGTCGGCATCGCCCGGTGGAGTTGCCCGAGGGCTCCCTGGGTGATCATCGGCGACACCTCAGACCTGGCCATCCTCGTCAGGGTCCATGGCGGTGGCGTCGCTAACCCGAGCCGTTGTTGGTGCCATGCACGGTGCGGGCCAGCCACAGCTCCTTCACCCGCTGCCGGGTGGCCTCGTCGAGGCCGGGACCGCCCGAGGCGGCGACGTTGGCCCGCACGTGGTCGGGGTTGGCCGACCCCGGGAGGACCGCCGACACCCGGTGGTCGCCCAGGGCGTAGGCCAGGCAGAAGGCCGGCCGGTCGAGGTCGCTCCCCGCCATGACGTTGCCGACCGCCCCGGTCATGCGGACCTGCTCGTCCAGCCAGTCCCGTTTCACCTCGGCCGGCCAGGTCGCCCGCCAGTCGCCCTCGGGGAACTCCATGCCTGCGGTCCACTGCTGGACGAGGGCGCCCGAGGAGAACGGGCTGCGGGCGATCACCCCGACGCCGCAGCGCTCGGCCAGCGGGAACAGGGTGACCTCGGGCTCCTGCTGGAAGACGGAGTAGACGGCCTGGACCACTTCGACCTGGCCCCGGGCCACCTGGACGTTGGCGTCGGCCGCCCCCTCGTCGGCCACGGAGATCCCTATGGCCCGGATCTTGCCCCCCGCCTTGAGCGCCGCCATGGCCTCGTACCAGGCATCCTCGTGGCCCCACGACCGGCTCCAGGTGTGGAGGAACAGGACGTCGACGTGATCGGTGCCGAGCCGGCGCAGGCTGGCCTCGCACTCGCTCCGAATCCACGCCGGGCGGAAGAAGTCGGAGATGGGCAGCTCGGGCCGGGGCGCCCAGATCCCGCATTCCGGGCGGACCTTGGTGGCGATCACCACGTCGTCCCGGGGAACGTCCTGCAGCAGGCGGCCGATCAGCCCCTCCACGTGGCCGTTGCCGTAGTCCGCGGCGGTGTCGATCAGGTTCGCCCCCGCCTCCAGCCCGGCCCGCAGCGCGGCCAGGGAGGTGGCGTCGTCCTTGGGGCCCCACACGTCGCCCGCCAGCTCCCATGTGCCGATCCCGACCTCGCCGACCTCGATGCCGGTCGACCCGAGAGGTCGCCTCTTCACGCCAGCGAGTCGAGCACGACCCGCAGGTCGTCGACCGAGCTGCGGGGGTTGACCACGCAGATGCGCAGGATCGTCTCCTGCATGTAGTTGGACGGCACGACGAGGGCGACGCCGTCGTCGAGCATCCGCCGGGACCACTCGGCGTACTGG
>JALYYN010000531.1 GCA_030946525.1 Actinomycetota bacterium
GCGGGGAGGTCGCCGAGGGCGGGCCGGCGGCGGCGGTGGCTGCCCTGCCCGGCGCCGCCCACCTGGCCGCCGTCTTCGCCGCCATCTCGGCCCGGCGGCCGGTGGCCTTCACCTACCGGGGCCGCCCCCGTCGGATCGACCCCTGGCGGCTGTCGTTCCGGAACGGCCACTGGTACCTGGCCGGCCAGGACCACGACGCGGCCGAGGAGCGCCTGTTCCGGCTGGACCGCATCGAGTCCGACGTGGAGCCCGCGGGAGACGAGGGCGCCTTCGATCGACCCCCCAACGCCGGCGCCCAGCCGCCCCCGTGGGAGATGGGGGGCGAGGAGGCGCTGACCGCCCGCCTGCTGGTCGACGCCGGCCAGGCGGCGTGGGCCGCCAGCCACGTCGGGTCCAAGGCGGTCGAGGCGTGGCGGCCCGACGGCTCCGCCGTCCTGGCCGTGCGGGTCACCAACCGCGACGCCTTCAGATCCTTCGTCCTCGGGTTCCTCGACCACGCCGAGGTGCTGGATCCGCCCGAGCTGCGCGCCGAGCTGGTCGGGTGGCTGCAGGCGCTCACCGCGGAGGAACCGTGCCCAAGCTGAGTGCCGACGAGCGGCTGCACCGCCTCCTCGCCCTCATCCCCTGGGTGGCCGGCCGCGACGGGCCCCGGATGGAGGAGGTGTGCACCCGCTTCAACTGCACCGAGCAGGAGGTGGTCGATGACCTCGAGCTGCTGTTCCTCTGCGGCCTCCACCCGTACACCCCGGACGTCCTGATCGACGTGGACATCGCCGACGGACGGGTCTGGATCCGCTACGCCGACTACTTCGCCCGCCCGTTGCGGCTCACGCCCGCCGAGGGCCTGGCCCTGCTGGCTGCGGGCCGGACCGTGCTGGCCACCGCAGGCGGCGACGACGGCGGCCCGCTGGCCCGAGGCCTGGGCAAGCTGGCGACGGCCATGGGCGTCGACGCCGGAGAGGCGGTGGAGATCGAGCTCGGGGCGGTCGCCGAGGACGTGCTGGTCACCCTCCGCAACGCGGTGGCGGCTTCGCGCCGGGTCGAGATCGACTACTACTCCTTCGGCCGGGACGAGCGGGCCCGGCGCGTCGTCGACCCCTACGCGGTGTTCTCGGCGGGAGGGCAGTGGTACGTGTCGGCCTGGTGCCACCGGGTCGACGACGAGCGCCTGTTCCGGGTCGACCGTATCTCGACCGCGACGCTGCTGGAGTCGGGATTCGACCGCCCGGCGAGCGCTCCGGAACTGGCCGCCTACCGCGCCCGTCCCGATGACCGCCGGGTGACCCTCGACCTGGCGCCGGCGGCGCGCTGGGTGGTAGGGCAGTACCCGGTGGAGCAGGTCGAGGAGCTCGGTGGCGGCCGGCTCCGGGTGACCCTGGCCGCCAGCCAGCCGGCCTGGCTGGAACGGCTGCTCCTCCGGCTCGGACCTGCTGCCCGGGTGGTGGGCGGCGACGGCGGCCTCCGGGGCGATGCGGCCCGGAGGCTCCTGCGCCGGTATCACGGGTAGCCTCGACGGGAATGGCTGTCGAAGACGACCCGGTGCTCGCCGAAGCCTCGCGGAGCGCGACGGTCACCACCGACCCACCCCCCAGGTCGAAGCCCTCGACGGTGCGCAACGTCGTCGAGTGGTTGGTCATCGCCGGCGGCGCCCTGCTGGTCGCCTTCGTCATCAAGACCTTTCTGCTTCAGGCCTTCTACATTCCGTCGTTGTCGATGTCGCCGACCCTGAAGGTCAACGACCGGGTGCTGGTCAACAAGCTGAGCTACGACCTCCACCCCGTGCACCGTGGCGACGTGGTGGTGTTCAGGAGCCCGCCCGGTGAGAGCGCCCAGATCAAAGACCTGATCAAGCGGGTCATCGGGTTGCCGGGCGACACGGTGGAGAGCAGTGACGGCCACATCCTCATCAACGGGCAGGTCCTCAACGAGCCCTACCTGCAGCCGGACGTGCAGACCGGGGCGGTGGAGAAGACGGTGGTCCCACCAGGCCACTACTGGGTGATGGGCGACAACCGCCCGAACTCCCGGGACAGCCGGTTCTTCGGCACGATCCCGAAATCGCTGATCGTCGGGCGCGCCTTCGTCCGGGTGTGGCCGCTGAACGCCCTCGACTTCCTCTGACGTCGC
>JALYYN010000568.1 GCA_030946525.1 Actinomycetota bacterium
GGCGTCGGGGGCGGCGCCTACGGCTTCTACACCAGTGTCGGACTGTTCGGCGGGGCACCGGCCACGCGGGGGCCGGAGCCGGCGGTCACCCTGCCCGCAACCGGCGCCGATCCGCCGCTGACGGCCACCGAGCCGACCGGTATGGCGGTCTACGGTCCCGCCCAAATCTTCACCTCGGGCAAGATCGACGTCAGCACCCAGGGCACGACGGGCGCCGCCGCCTCGGTGAAGAGCTCGGCGTCGATCGTCAACGTCGGTCCGGGGCCGATCAACGCCTCCGGGGCGACCAGTACCTGCTCGGCGTCCTCGAGCGGGGCCACCGGCTCGGCGACGGTGACCGGCGGCAAGCTCACGACGTCGGAGGGAACCAACCTCGACTCGGCCGCCGATGACACCGTAGTCGACCTCCCCGCCAACCCGGCGCCCAACACGTCGTTCGACGCCAAGCTGGAGACCGTCGGTGACACCTTCCGGGTGGTGCTGAACGAGCAGATGACGAGCGCCGGTTCGATCACCGTCAACGCCATCCACATGTACCTGCTCGGGCCGACGGCCAAGGGCGAAGCCATCATCGGCCAGTCGCGCTGCTCCATCAACACCACCAGTGCGGCCGGGACCACAACGGGCGGGGGCACGGCGGCCGGGGGCTCGGGCGGCAGCCTCTCCAGCACCGGAACCGACGCCCTGCGCCTCTTCGCCTTCGCCCTGGCCCTGCTCGCCGTCGGGTCGGCCACGTCGTTCTGGGCCGACCGGAGGTGGGGCCGCCGCCGGCGGTCGGTGGGCCGGACGCGGCCGTCGCCCTGGCCCAAGCGCGGCCTGTTGCACTGAGCGGGGACGGCCTGTGGTGGTCCAATCCAACCCTCTGGTGGTCCAAGCCAAGGGGGAGCCAGAGGACATCGACCAGGGCCGGGTGACGGCCGCCCGCCCGCCGGCTTCACGTCGACCCCGCCGCTGGCGGCGCCGGACCACCGCCCTGGCGTCGTACCTGCTCATGGTCTTCGCCCTCATCACGCTCAACTTCATGCTGCCGCGAGCCATGCCCGGCGATCCGATCGACGGCCTCCTGGCCCAGGGCTCGGCCGGTTTCAGTCTGGGCGAGCAGAGCCGGGCATCCCTGCAGCACTACTACGGCCTCAACGGCTCCCTGGCCTCCCAGTACCGCCACTACCTGGACCGCATGATCCACGGCGACCTCGGCCGCTCGATCGTGACGAACACACCGGTGACCGGCGAGATCGGGCGGAAGCTTCCGTGGACCCTTCTGCTGGTGGCGACGTCCATCCTCGTCGCCACCCTCGTCGGCGCAGTGGCCGGGGTGCAGTCGGGCTGGAAGCGTGACCGCCCGGCGGACCGGGCGCTGATGACCGGGCTCATCACCGTCTGGCAGTTCCCCGCTTATCTGCTGGCGTCGATCATGCTGTTCGTGTTCGCGGTGAAGCTGCACTGGCTCCCGTCCTACGGCGCCCAGACGTCTTTCTCGGGCTCGTTCAGCCTCATCGAGAAGGCCAGCGACGTCGGCCGGCACCTTGTCATGCCCCTCGTCGTCCTCACCGTCGGTCTCATGGCGTGGAACTACCTCGTCATGCGGTCCGGCATGGTCAACGAACTGGGATCCGACTACCTCCTCCTCGGGCGGGCCAAGGGCCTGCGACCGCGGCGGCTGAAGTACCGCTACGCGGCCCGCAACGCGCTCCTTCCGCTGGTGAGCAGTGTCGCCGTCGACATCGGCTTCGCGGTGGCCGCCAACGTGTTCGTCGAGCGGGTCTTCTCCTATCCCGGCCTGGGCAACCTCCTGTTCGGGTCGATCGGCTCCCGCGACTACCCGATGATCCAGGGCGTGTTCCTCCTGCTCAGTCTCAGCATCGTGACCGTCAACGCCCTCGCCGACGTGGCCTACCGCAAGCTGGACCCCCGGACGGCCGTATGAGCGTGCAGACGGCGGAGACCGTCGAGCTCCCGCTTTCGGCGGCGGCGGTCGACGCAGGCCCGGCCCCCACGGAGGGCCGGCCCCGTTCGCCTCTCCTGGTCCTGGGCCTGGTCCTGGTCGGGCTCGCAGTGGCCGTCGCCGTCTTCGCGCCGTTGCTCACCCGGCACGATCCGAGTGCGATCTCCGGGAAGATCCTGGAGCAACCCTCGGCACGGCATTGGCTCGGCACCGACGTGCCCGGGCGGGACATCTTCGCCCAGCTTCTGTACGGGGCGCGGGCCTCGCTCATCGCCGGCGTGGTCGCCGGGTCGTTGGCCATCCTGGGGGCGATCGTGGTTGGGGTCCTCCCGGCCCTGCTCAGCGGCTACGTCGACACCGTGTCGAACCGGGCCGTGGTCTTCATGCTGGCCCTGCCCGGGCTCCCCCTCCTCGTGCTGATCGGCTCGCTGGCGGGCAACAGCGACAGCGCCCTGATCCTGGTGATCGGCTTCCTCGGCATCGCCCCCAACGCCCGGATCATGCGCAGCCAGGCGCTGACCCTGCGCAACCGCGGCTTCATCGCCGCCTCCCGGGGCTTCGGAGGTGGGCCGCTCTACGTCCTGCGCCGCCACCTCGTGCCCGGGCTCGGCCCCCTCATCCTGGTGAGCTTCGTCAACTGGGTCAGCGTGGCCATCGGCCTCCAGGCCGGCCTGGCCTTCATCGGCCTCGGTGATCCCAGCGGGATCAGTTGGGGGCTGATGATCAACCGTGCGCTCTCCCAGCCGGGAATCTATTTCAGTCCCATGTGGGTGTGGTGGGTCCTCCCGCCGGGCTTCGCCATCACCCTGACCCTCCTGGGCTTCACCTTCATCGGTGTCTCGCTGGAGCCGTACCTGAACCCGCGCTGGATGAGGTCCAAGTGACCAGGACGTCGAGGTGGACGCCATGAGCGCGCCCGGCTGGAACGTCCCCATGGATCGCCGGCAGTTCCTCCTGGCCTCCCTGAGCGGGGCGGGCGCCCTGGCCTTCGCCTCGTGCGCCAAGAGCGCAACGCCAGGCAACGCCGGCCCCACCGTGCGACTGCCCCAGGGGGCCACGGGCTTCCCGTCGCCGTTCGCGGCGAACGCGGACATCGGGTACAACCAGATGAGCCTGCTCTACGACACGCTGCTGTGGAAGGACGGCACCGGCGCACTGCTGCCGTGGCTGGCCCGCAGCTTCACCAGCTCACCCGACCACCTCACCTACACCTTCGTGCTCCGGGACAACCTGAAGTGGAGCGACGGCCAACCGCTGACCGCCGACGACGTGGTCTTCACCTTCGACTACTACGCCAAGCAGGAGACCCTGTCCCCGCCGGTGATCATCCAGCCACCCCAGGGCATCGCCAAGGTTCGCGCCCCGACCCCCCAGAGCGTGGAGATCACCCTCGCCGACCCCGCGGTCACCTTCACCGAGCAGGTCGCCGGCGCCCTGCCCATCATCCCCAGGCACGTATGGTCCTCGATCGCCGACCCCGGTTCGGCGGACGACCGCAAGCTGCTCGTCGGATCGGGGGCCTACCAGCTCAAGTCGTACGACGGCGACGGTGGAGCCATGCTCTTCACCGCCCGCAACGACTACTTCCTCGGCGCGCCCTACGTGAAGCGCATCGAGGAGAACGGGATCGACGACTCCGCCCAGATCGCCGCCCTGGCGTCGGGCGCCACCGACTCGGCTCGTGGTGTCGGGCTGCGGGCCGACACCCTGGCGCCGTTCCAGAACAGCGCCTTCGGCATGGTCACCGAGGTCGGCTCCACCACGTCCCCGCTGTACTGGAACCTGGGCAAGGAGGGTCCGCTCTCCGACGTGCGGTTCCGCCGGGCGTGCGTCATGGCCATCGACCGCAACGACCTGGTCACCCGTCTCGCCTCCGGCCGCGGCGCCCCCGGCAACCCCGGGTTCCTGAGCCCCTCCAACCCATTCTTCGCCCCCGTCCGCCAGTACGACTTCGACGTGGCCGGGGCCAACGCCCTGCTCGACGGCGCCGGTTACCGGATGGGCGCCAATGGCATCCGCCAGGGGCCCAACGGCAGTGCCCTGAGCTTCGAGCTCCTCATCAACAGCGCCGAGGCCCCGCTCTCGGAGGTCCTCGTGAGCTCGCTCAAGCGGGTCGGCGTCGAGCTGCGGCCCAAGCCGGTCGAGATCGGTCCCCAGCTCTTCGGCAACAAGCTGATCGGCGCCTACGACATGGCCGTCCTCTTCTTCCCCGGCCCCGGCCCCGGGGGGCCCAACTCCGACCCCGACATCCTCCGCCTGCTGTTCTCGTCCAAGGTGGCCGCGTCGCTTGAGTCGGCCAGCTCCTACGCCAACCCGGCGCTCGACGCCCTGGCCGAGACGCAGCGGGTGACCTTCGACGAGTCGGCCCGCAAGAGCGTCGTCGCGGACATGCAGAAGATCATCGCCGACGACATCCCGATGCTTCCCCTCTACTACCCGGAGACCACCATCCTGTTCCGCAAGCAGGTGCTCGACCAGTGGTACTTCACTCCCGGCCAGTTCCCGTCGGTGCAGGACAACAAGCAACTGTTCATCACCGGGCTGAAGGCCGGCTCCACCATCCGCACGAAGTAGCCCTCGACGGCTTTCCCTCCCGGTGGCGGCCATGGGCGGTCAGCGGGCCGATGTTCTCCACAAAGGTGGTCATGAGATGAAGAAGCATCCTGCCGTGACGGTCGCCCTCCTTGTCGTCGCTGCGCTGACGGCGACGGCCTGTGGGGGCGGAAAGGGTACGGCGACCCCCGCCACGACCACGACGCCGACGACCGTGGATTCCACGGCGGGGACGACGCCGACCACGACGCCGGGCACCGATGCGGCCCTCGTCGCCAAGGCGAAGTCCGCGGTGTTCCAGCCGGGCGACTTCCCGGCCGGTTTCGAGGCCCAGCCCGACGACCCCACCCAGGGCCTGGGCATCGACACCGTGTGGTCCGAGCTGACCACCTGCCTGGGTGTCCCCAGCACGGCCACGCCGGCGGGTCGGGCCACCTCCGCCACGTTCAAGATGGGCCTGGCCACCCAGGGCCGGGCCACGGTGGAGTACACCACCGAGGCGATGGCCACCGCCGACGCCGCCGCCCTTACCGGCCCGAAGGCCCAGGACTGCCTGACCAAGGCCTTCGCGGCGGATGTCGACAGGAGCAAGCCCGAGGGGGCCACGCCGGGGCCGGTCATGGTGGCGCCGAGCGACGTGACCGTGGCCGGCAAGAAGGCGCTGTCGTGGCGCATCAACGCCACGGTGAACCTTCAGGACCTGGTGGTCCCCCTGTTCCAGGACTTCATCGTGATCGTGAACAAGGGCACCGTCGTCAGGATGATGTTCCTCCAGCCCGGAAGCCCGTTCCCGCAGACCCTGGAGCACACCCTCGAAGAAGCGGTGGTCAGCCGGGCCTGACCCGCCTCAGCCGGCGGTCGTGCGCTCGGTGAGGCCGGCCGGGTTGGGGGCGCTCACGCACGGCTGATTCACCCTGGCGAAGGTGTTGTGGTCCCAGGTGTTACTGCCGCACGCCGGCGTGTTGCCGTCGAACCCGTCGAACTGCCCGTTGCCGGTGCCGCTGTTGCCGCTGAGCTTGTGCCCGGTGGGGCCGGACGTGCCCGCGCCGGCCTTGTCGACAGACACGCCGTTGGTCACGTTGTCGTTGGTGACGTTGTCGGTGACCGTGGCCTTCATCGGCGCCACGGGCTGGGCCACCGAGAAGAGGCGGATCCCGCTGCCGTTGCCGCTGGTCCCGTTCTTGTGACTCATGTTCTTGACGATCTGGTTGCCGTCGTTGCCGGGCGTGCCGGCGCAGGAGCCCTGGGGGTTGGCACACGTCGGCAGCACCACGATGCCGTCGGCCCCGCTGCCGGTGACGGTGTTGCCCGTTACCACGTTGTTGTTGGCGGCCGGGCCCTCGATGCGGATGCCCATGTCCTGGCGGCCCACGCTGGGGTCCCCCGGCAGCATGTTGTTGTCGGTCACCACGTTGTCCTGGATGTTGTTCTTGCTGCACGCCCCGACCATGGAGATGCCGCTGAACGGACCGTTCCGGCGCACGACGTTGCCCTGGATGGTGTTGCCGCTCGAGCCGCTGATGGTGATGCCGTCGCCGAAGTCGCCATCCGGCTCGCCGATGTTGTCCTGCACCGTGAGGTTCTGCACCACGTTGTTGGCGCCACCGGAGATGGCCACGCCGGCCCCGAAGTGGGCGATGGTGCCCTTGCGGACGGTCACGCCCTTGACGTTGCGGAGCAGGATGCCCGGGGCGGCGGTGCTGGCGGCGCCGTGACCGGAGATGGTGAAGCCGCCGAGGTCGAGCACGACGTTGTCGGCGGTGACGATGAGCGCGGGGCCGTCGGTGCAGGTGAGGTCGCCCGTCAGCGTGGTGTTGGCGGTGATCTCCAGGCCGCAGGTGACGGTGGCCGGCTCGCGGATCGGGCCCTTGTAGTCGCCGTTCAGGAGCTTCTGCAGCACGGCCCGCGCATCGGCCTTGGCCTTGTAGCCGGGAGGCCCTCCGTCGGTGGCCACCACCTTGCCGTTCGAGGCCTTGACCCGAAACGCCCACATACCGTCGTCGCCCTTGAAGAGCTCCCCGCTGCCGGCCACTCCGCCTCCCCTGTCGTCAGTCCGTCCGTCGGAGAGGCTACCCGAGCGGCACGTCGCACGCGCGATCGGCGACTACTCCGGCGGACGCTCGACCATCTGGCGTGTGTCGGGCACCGCGTAGGTCTGCTCCTCGGCCATCACCCAATTCGGAAGGGTGCCGACGAGCCGGCGCAACTGTTCGGGATGGGACTCCACCAGCAGCATGCGCGACGAAGCGTCCACGACGGCGGCGCCGGCCAGGCCCTGCACCCGGGCGACGTCCGCCTCCGGTGCGATCCCCTCGCCGTGGTATCGCAGCACGAACCTGGCCTTGGCCATGGGGGAGAGGCTACCTCCGCGACGCCCCGGCTCAGCCGGGGTCGGGGAGGCCGTGGCCCTCGAAGTTGAGGCCGAAGCCCAACGATCCGGCCGACGCCAGCACTGCCTTCACGATGGCGTCGCTGCGCTTGGCGTCGCGCTTCATCTTGATCACGGGGGTGCCGGCGATGGCCCGTGCCGCGGCGCCGGTGGCGGCGGGGCAGGCCATCGAGGTGCCGCTGATCTCGGCGTAGCTGCCGGGAACGGTGGACATGATGCCGACGCCGGGCCCGGTCAGGTCCATCTGGGGGCCGACGTTGGAGAAGGCGGCGATGAAGTTGGCCTTGTCGGTTCCGTAGGGTGCGGCGACCTCGTCGGCCGCCGACGCGCTGGTGGGGAAGGTGCCCTTGCGCCCGGTGGCCGACACGGCCAGCGCAGAGTCCTCGAAGGCGGGAAAGCTGATGGCGGCCCGATCGCCGTTGCCGGCGGCGATGATGCAAAGAGTGCCGGCGGCCCGGGCGTCGTCGATCGCGGCCTTGAGCACCGGGTCCGCCTGGCCGCCGCCCAGGCTCATGTTGAGCAGGTCGCACTTGTCGGCGACGCCGGCGTCGATGGCCTTGGCGATGGCGAAGCTGGAGGCGCTGCCCTGGTCCTTCCCGAAGACCCGGTAGGCCCTGAGGCTCACACCGGGCGCCACGCCGCGCAGCCCTTTGGGCGGCGTGCCGCGGGCGGCGATGATGCCGGCCACGTGGGTCCCATGGGACTTGCCGTTGTCGCCGAAGTCCTTGGGGTTCTCGCCGGGGACGGTATTGGTCCCCCCGGCGATCACCAGGTCGGGGTGGGCGGCCACGCCGGTGTCGATCACGCCCACGGTGACGCCGGTGCCCACCGATTCGTCGGCGTTCCCGTAGAAGTGGCGCAGCCCGTCGGTGTAGCCGAGGTCGAGCGGCGTCACGGTGACCTTGTCGCCCGTCTTGACGGTGACCGCCTTCTTGATCAGGCTCCAGTGGGCGTCGAGCGGGTAGACGTAGAGGCGGGCCAGCTTGACGCTCGCGGCGCCGAGGGCGAGAGTGACGGTGCCGTCGCCGGCGGTGACCCCCTGGGCCCCGGTCTTGGCCTTGAAGTCGACGAAGGCCACCACGAACGCGTTGGCGACGGGCGTCCCGCCGGTCTTCGATACGACCTGCAGGGTGATCGAGCCGGCGGCCGCCGAGCCCTTCCCGGCGACGCCGCTCTCGACCTGTTGTGGGGCGAGGACGGCAGGTGTGTAGTACACGACCGGGACGAGCCGCAGCTCGGGCCGCAGCGATCGGATGGCCAGTGCCGAGGCGGGGGAGAGCTCGACCAGCTTGGCCCCGTCGGGGCCGAGCGAGTCGATCACCCGTACCGGGATGTCACGGTCGTCGATGCTGAGGGAGTCGGTGGCCGCCTGGGCGCTCCGGAGCAGCTCCCGGGCCTCGGGGTTCGCCGTCCCCCTTATCCGCAGGCCCTGCGGGGGGAGGAGGACGTACTGCTCCAACCCGGTCGTCTTCTCCATGAAGCCGTCGCCTTTCGCCAGAGGATTCTCGTCGAGACTGTCGCGCACGCGGGCCGGGCGCGCCAGGGATAGTTCCGGGCTCGGGCCGTGACGTCAGCCCTCTGCGGCCGGAAAGCGACGTGCCCGACCAGGAGGCCGGGCACGTCGGTGCTACGTCGGGATCGGCTGCGCTAGCAATTGCCCGCGGCCAGCGCCTGGGCGATCTGGGCGTTGCCCTGGGCCTGGACGGCGGCGAGCTGGGCCAGGATCGGGCCCTGCTGGTCGGCCGGGACCCCGCCGACGATGGCGGCCCGCACGGCGGCGATCTGGGCGTTGAACTGGGCCTGGGTGGACCGCAGCTGGGCACAGTTCGTGCCCGTGCCGATCGTGGTGGACGTCGTCCCGTTGCCGATGGTCGTCGTCGTGCTCGCACGGGTGGTGGTCGTCGTCGCCGGGACCGTGGTGGTCGTGGTGGCCGGGACCGTGGTGGTCGTGGTGGCCGGACGGGTGGTGGTGGTCGTCGCCGGGACCGTGGTGGTCGTGGTGGACACGGTGGCCGTCACGCCGCAGGTGACCTGGCCGACGATCAGGTCACCGATCGCGGTCGGGCCGAGGAGGTACTCATGGAAGGCGCTCACGGTGAGCGAGCCGTCGGGGTTCACCGTCTGCTCGTTGAGGACGAACTTGAAGTTGTCCTGTGAGCCATTGACGTGGATATGGCCGGTGATCGTGGTGTTCGGGGCCGGGTTCACCGGCAGGGGAACCTCTACGGGGGAATGGACATCCCCGGCGGCGTCGTCGCCGTTATCGGTCTGCAGGGTGCCGCCAGTGAACGTGGCGGACCCGCTGACCCCTGTCTCGGAGGCCGTGCAGGTGCTGGCAACGGTGGTAGCCGTCAAAGACTCCTGCGTAGACGTGTTGGTCGGCCCGGTACTGGTCGAACTGGTTACCGAGCCACCAGGCCCGCTGGTTCCCTGGGTGCTGACTGTGACCGGGCCCGAGGTGAAGAAGGTGGCGGGACCGAACCTCTTGGCCTGCGTCGCAGCGGTGGCGGTGACCGGTGTGACGGAGCCGCCGGCAGGCAGCGTCACGATCGGGTCTGGTCCGAAGTCGTTGAACGGTGAACCGAAGATGCTGACATGGAGGAAGGAGCCGTAGGCACTGCCCCTCACCGCCGTGACGTCGGCGCTCGAGGGGCCGCCGAGAGCCATCAGGCCCGCAGTGACGGGCATGAGAACGGCGACCGCCAGGGCCAACCTCCGGGCATGCGTCCTTCTCACCATGTGGTAGCTCCTCGCACTCCCGCGCCACAGCGCACTCGCCGTCCTGAATGAAGTCTTCCACATAGCGCGAGTCCGAAACAACGGAGCCGGCCGGTTCAGGCGGGCAGGCCCCTGAAGAAATCCGTCGGGAACTTCTCGGTGATGAGGATGGCGGGCCGG
>JALYYN010000575.1 GCA_030946525.1 Actinomycetota bacterium
CGCCGGCAGCCAATACACCGCCATCGCCTACACCGACCGCCTGGCCGAGATCGGGGCCCAGCCGAGCATCGGCACCGTCGCCGACTCCTACGACAAGGGCTTCGATTCACACTGCACCTCCTTGCGCTTGTCGGATGGGAACTCGCCGGGCCAGGCTGCTGCCTTGGCGTTTCACGAGACGGGGATCGTCCGGGGCGGGCGGATCGAACATGCGGATGTTGCGGTCGTCGGCCTTGTGGCCCGGGAGCAGCCCGGCCCGGTGCCAAGCCTTGATGGTGGAGGGACTGACACCGAGCGCCGAGGCCATCTCCTCGACGCTCAGCTTCCCGGCGAAGCGGAGCCGTTGGTGACGGCTCGGGAAGCCGTGGTTGCGTCGTAGGTCCAGGACGACGGTGGAGGTGAACGGTCGACCGTGGCCGGTGCGGTGCCCGGCGGCGTTGAGGGCATCGGCCACCTCCCCGTCGGTGTGGTCGTCGAGGAGGCGGTCGAGCAGGGCGAGGGTTGCCGCGTCGGTCTGGTAGAGCTGCCAGGACGGGGGCGGGATCGGGATGGTGAAGCTCGTCATCTGGCCGCCCTTGAACCGGACGTGAAGGTGAATCACGTCGGTCTTGTCGATGGTGACGTCCTCGACGAGGAGGCGGATCATGCGCTTGCGCTCCCGCTGGGGCGTGGACGGGTCGCGCCACAGGGCGGGGAAGTCGGCGGCCAGCGCTCTGATCTTGGCCTTGTGCTCGTCGCTCAGGGCCGTGGCCGCAGCGGCGGCACGGTCGCAGTCGTCCTGAGCGTCGCGGAGCTGGCGCAAGGCGTCGTTCCAGTCGGCTTCGAGGCTGTCGGCGACGAGGCGGTTGTCCGGGTCGACGCCGAGATAGCGGCGCCGGGCCAGCTCGGCGCGGTGGCGGGCCCGCTCCACGTGGCTGTGGCGGAGCCGGTCGGCCTCCTCGGCCCGGCTCTCGACCTCGGCCTGGACGCTGAGGGCGACCTCCAGGGCCAGCGGCGTCACGGTGTCGAGCACGAGGGCGGCGATTGCGTCGTCCACGCCAGCGCCGGGAATGGCGAGACAACGCGACACCCCGGCGCTGATGGCGGCCGCCATGCAGGAGTAGTCGGGCACCTCGACGTCGCGCCGGGCGTGATAGCGCACCGTCATGCGCCGCCCGCAGCGTCCGCAGATGGCCAGACCCTGGAGCAGGGCCGTGCCCTCCCGGGCAGGACCGGCGGTGCGTTCGGAGCCATGCGCCTGGGCCGACGACAGCAGCTGGGCCTGGTTCGCCTCGAAGGTCTCCCAGTCGATGTAGCCGGGATGGGCGTCGTGGATCAGCGCGATCCACTGGTCGCGGGGAACGGCGACCATCGTCGTCTTTCCGCCCGGGGCGGCTCGCCACCGGTGACGCCCGAAGAAGAACGCCCCGGCGGAGCGAGGGTTGTGCAGCGTCCGCAGCACCCGCCAGTGCGCCAGTGGCTCCCACGCCAGGTCACCCTTGTTGGCGCCGGAGCGGACACGGACCGGGAACCGGAGCCCCTCGGCGGCGAAGGTCTGAACCACGGCACGGGCCGAGCCGGTGCGGGCGAAGGTGGCGAAGAGGTGGCGGACGGCGCGTTGCACGCCGGCGTCGGGATCGAGGACCACCCGCCCGGCGGGGTCATAGACCAGCCCGACGGGGAGGGCCACGACGAGCTCGCCGCGCTTGGCCTTGGAGATCACCCCGCCACGCAGACGGGCCCGGATGAAGTGCAGCTCGGCCTCGCTCATGGTCCCCTTCAGCCCGAGCAGCAGCCGGTCGTTGAAATCGCAGGGGTCATAGAGGCCGTCCTCGTCGCAGATCAGGGTGGCGCCCAGCGCGCAGAGCTCGAGGAGGCGGTGCCAGTCGGCGTTGTTGCGGGCCAGGCGGGACACCTCCAGACCGAGGACGATGCCGGCCCGGCCCATGCCGACCTCGGCCACCAGGCGCTGGAAGCCCTCCCGGTCCGCCGCCGAGGACCCGGACTGGCCCTGGTCGCAGTCGATGACCACCACCTGCTCGGCGGCCCAGCCCATGGCGACGGCCCGTTGGCGCAGCGCATATTGGCGGGTGGCCGACTCAGTGTTGGTCATCACCTGGCGCAGCGTCGACTGGCGGACGTAGAGATAGGCGGGGCGGCCCAGGTGGGCGGCGGTGACCTTGTGGGCGGTCTCGACGCTCATCGTCGATCACCCGGCCCCGGCGACGGCGAGGGCCATGGAGGCGAGCACGGCCACCACTGCGTCGGAGCCATGCGCGGCCTGGATTGGCTGTGGCGGCGGAGGGGCGGTGTCAATCTCCTTCCATGCCCCGATCCACGCCGCCATGCCCTGGCGTTGCAGCACGGCCAGGCCGAGGCGGAAGCCGTCGGGTGCCCCGCCCAGGGCCCGGCTGCGCAGCTGCTCGTATCGCGCGGCCAACTCCGCATCGCCAACCCCGGCCGGCGGTTCACCGGCTGTCACTTTTGGGGTTCTTCGCCCGGGCCAGGGCCCGCTCGACCGAGCGCGGGTGCACGACGACGCCGAAGCGCTCCCTGATGGCCTCGGCCAGATCGCTCGAGCGCAGTGACGGGTCGGCATCCGCGGCCTGGCGGGCGAAGTCGACCACTTCGACGGTCAGCTTGTGGGCCCGGCGGGGCCCGGGCCGGGCCGGCACCAGCCCGGCCAGTCCCTCGGCGTCGAGGGCGGCGGCGGCCTCATAGAACGACGGACGGGAGAACCCGAACGCCGGGGCCGAGGCGCTCACCGTGTCGCCCTCGACGCGCACCCGGCGCACCATCTCGTATTTCACCTGCACCAGGTCACGGGGATCAAGGAACTCCGAGGCGGCGAAGCCCTCGTCGCTCACCGCCTCGGGACGAGGGTTCAGGCTGCGCCGGGCGGCCAGCGCCTCCGCTTTCGGGTCCCGCTTCTGGGCTCTTGCCATTCCCGACCTCCGATCGAATCACAGGACTGTAAGTATCATTACGCCGGATAGGATGGGCAATGTCAAGCACCCAGAGGGATGGGACCCCGAGTCTCCTTGGTTTCAACGGTTAGAACGCCGAGCCCAAGAAACTGTCGAGCGCCACGGCACAATTGACCTTACAGCTGCGGCGAAATCTGCCTTACAGGTCGAGAACCATCGCCGTCCGACAGGTGCTCGATCATGCGAGCCAGGACGATGAGGTCGCACACTCGGAACGCCGCCCGTCCCTCGGCCATCGCCACGAACACGTCGGGCCCTGCGACGTCGGTCCAGCCCACCGGCATCGAGTGCTGCCCGCCCTCGTCGTCGAGGAAGAACACCCGGTCCTCGCCCCAGCTCTGGCGGACACCGGCGAACACGTACTCGTGACCGAA
>JALYYN010000016.1 GCA_030946525.1 Actinomycetota bacterium
TCCGTGCTGAGCCCCGACGACAGATCCCGCGCCGCGGCATCGAGCGCCTGGCGGCCGGCGGCGAGGTCGGGCGCCTGGGCCAGCTGGCGGGCCAACTCCTCCAGCCGGCGGGCGATCGCGTCCTGGCCCGGGGGCGTCGGCGAGGTGCCCCGCAGGTCGCCGGCGGCGGTGCGCAGCTTGGCCGCCTCGCCCGCCAGCGCGACATGTTCGGCGTCATGCCGTCGCCGCACACCGTCCTGGGCGTTCGACGTGAGGGCCAGGACCGTCGCGGCGGCCGCGAGCAGGACGACGGCCCCCAACGGTCGGCGGTGGAGCCGCACGGGCACGGCGTCGGCGGGACGATGTGCGGCGGCCAGGCGGCCGGCTCGCGCCCGCACGCGGTCGGCGAACGGCCCGTCCGCGCCACGGGCGTCGATCTCCAGGGCGGTGAAGAACGCGTCGCCTGTGACCAGCCCCCGATCGGCGGCCCGGGCCGCGACCGCATCGGGCACCCGTAGGGCCAGCACAGCCACGCCGAGGCCGGCGACTGCCGCCCCAGCCAGCGCCAGCGCCCCCGGCTCCGGCCACGCCCACGGCCGCACCCGCCCGACCAGCACCATCAGCAACGCCAACCCGGCCACCGCGGGCCCGACCAGCTCGGCCGTCGCCACCGCCCACGCCAGGCGCAACCGTCGCTGCACGCCGGCGAGCAGCTGGGTCACCGGGACCGGCCTCCCGGGCCGGTCACCGGGCGCGCCGCCGCCCGGTGCATGTTCCTGGACCGGCCTCCCGGGCCCGTCACCGGGCCTCCCGCGCCGCAGGAAGGCTGAGGCGGCGGACCGACACCGCCAGGGCGCCGGCGCCAAGCACCAACCACCCCAGCAGCGACACGAGCCAGAACGGGATCCCGGCGAGCCGGGTGCGCACCTGGGACGGCTGGCCGCCGACCCCGACCGCTGGGAAGACGGGGCCGGACGGGCCCGGGAAGACCGGCGGGCGCACCGGGACGGGTGCGGGGACGGCGATGGTGGGCGGCGCGGTGCCGACCACGACGGGCGCGGGCGCCAGGATCCCCCCTCCGGCCGAGTTGACGAAGGCCTGGGGAGGGGGCGCGAAGAAGGTGACGTCCGAGCCGGTCGGGCCGTTGGACAGCACGTCCCGGATGCGGTCGTTGCTCCCCAACCTGACCAGGGCGACGAGGGGCTGGAAGGGCGACTCGAGGCTCCCCGAGGCGCTGCTCCGGCCCTCCACCACGTCGGCGGTTGCCGCGAAGGGGTTGAGGGCGAGGATCCACGGTCGGGGCCGGACCGACCCCGCCGGCCGCGGAATCTGCTGGGCCCCGTAGACGACCAGCGTGCCGAGGACGAGGGCGAGGGTCATGCCGTAGGCCAGCACCGTCGCGCCCTGGGTACGCCGGAGCAGGGCCGAGCACATCAGGGCCAGGCAGGCCAGGACCACAGCGGTCGCCAGCACCATGACCAGGCCCTGGGCGACCTCCGACGCCGACACGCCCCCGACGAGGAACGGGATGGTCACGAGGGGAAGGCTGGCCACGACGAGCAGGACGACGAACGCCAGCGACGCCAGCAGCTTGCCGAGCACGATCGACCGGGGCCGCAGGAGGGAGATCTGCAGCGAGACCAGCGTCTGGCGCTCCCGCTCGCCGGAGATGGCGGCCGCCGTCAGGCCCGGCACGATGAAGCAGACCAGGAGGAGCATGAAGAACAGCAACCACTGGAAGACGGCCCGGCCCACGCCGGCCGAGCCGACCAGGTTGATCCCGCCGAACGAGGTATCCCGGGAGGCGGTCACGAACACCCAGCGCAGGATCACCGCCAGGACGGCCAGGTAGAGGGTGAGCACCACCCAGGTGTGACGGCCGCGCATGCGCTGCTTTAGCTCGCGGGCCAGCACCGGGTTCATCGGGGGCAATCTCATGGACGGCAGGGCGGTCGCCAGCCTCATTGCACCGTGCCCTCGGTAACCTCCATGAAGAGGTCCTCCAGGCCGGTACCGTCCTCACGGAACTCCACGACGGGAAGGTCTTCCTCGACCACCAGCTGGTGGAGCAGGGCACGTTGCTCGTCCTCCCCTGCGACGTGGAACCGGCGGACCTCGCCGCCGGCCAATCGCACGACGACCTCATGGCCGCCGCGGAGGCGGTCCCCGATGGTCTGGGGGTCGCCCGAGGCGAGGAGCCGGCCCGCCTCCATGATGGCGACGTGGGTGCACATCTCCTCCATCTCGGTGAGGATGTGGGAGCTGATCACGACGGTCTTGCCCATGGCCCGCAGCTCCCCGAGGAGGCCGCGCAGCTCCACCCGGGCCCTCGGATCCAGCCCGCTGGCCGGCTCGTCCAGCACGAGCACCTCGGGGTCGTGGACCAGGGCGCGGGCCAGGGCCAGGCGCTGCTTCATGCCCCGCGACAGCGATTCGACCATGGCGTTGCGCTTGACCTCCAGGCCGACCAGCTCCAGGAGGCCGTCGATCAGGCCCGGCCAGCCCGCCCGGGGCAGCTGGTGGGCGGCGGCGAAGAACTCCAGGTACTCGTCGACCCGGAGATTGTCGTAGACGCCGAGGACGTCGGGCATGTAGCCCAGATGGCGGCGGACACCGCGGGGGTCGGACGAGGGGTCGCAGCCGGCCACCTCGGCGGTTCCCGACGTGGGCGACAGGATCGACGCCAGGATGGCGAAGGTCGTGCTCTTCCCGGCCCCGTTCGGGCCGATCAAACCGAACACGCTGCCCTCGGGGATCTCGAGGTCGAGGTC
>JALYYN010000062.1 GCA_030946525.1 Actinomycetota bacterium
GACGACCTCTACCGGTACTCCTGGGACGGCCGGGTCCAGCTCACCGGCACCGACCCCTACCGGTTCACCCCCGACGCGCCGGAGCTGGTTCACCTGCGCGAGCCGTGGCTGTGGCCCGGCGTCGCCGCCTGCGCCCGGCTCTACCGCGCCCCGGACTGCACCCGGATCAACCGGCCCATGGTGCGGACCATCTACCCGCCCCTGGCCGAGGCGTGGTTCACCGCCGTCTACCGGGTGACGGGCATCGGCGCCCGGTACAAGCCGTGGCAGGTGGCGGGGCTGCTGGGTGACATGGCCCTCGTCGCCCTCCTTCCCACCGTGCTGCGGGCGTGGGGGAAGGACGAGCGTTGGACCGCCCTCTACGCGCTGTCGCCGGCCGCCGTCCTGGAGGTGGTGAACAACGGCCACGTCGACGGCCTGGCCGCCCTCTTCGTGGTTCTGGCCCTCCTCGCCGTCGCCCGCCGGCGGCCGGCCTGGGCCGGGAGCTGCCTGGGAGTGGCGACGGCGGTGAAGCTGTACCCGGCGCTGCTTGTCCTGGGTGTGGCGGCCGCGGTGTGGGGGCGGCGGGGCCCGCTGGCGGCGCGCCTCGCCGACGCCGCGAGGGTGGCCTTCTCCGCCGGGGCGGTGGTGGCCCTGTCCTACCTACCGCATGTGCTGGCGGTGGGGACGCGGGTGATCGGCTACCTCCCGGGCTATCTTCAGGAGGAGAAGTACGACCAGGGCGGGCGCTACCTGATCGCCGGCGTCCTGGGCCTCTCCGCCGATCGCACCGCGGCCGTTGCCCTGATCGGGTTCGCCACGGTGGTGGCGTGGGTGCTGTGGTGCCGACCGCCCGCGCCCCGGGCCTGCGCCGCCCTCCTGGGCGCCCTGCTGCTGGCGGTGACGCCGGTGCAGCCCTGGTACGCGGTCACCCTCCTGGCCGTGGCGACGGTTGCCGCCCGCCCGGCGTGGTCGGCGGTGGTCGTCGCCGGCTACCCCTACTTCTTCGCCCTGATCCTCGACTATCCCGACCAGGTCACCCTCGGCCGCCGGGTCTACGGCCTGGCCCTGCTGGTCGTGCTGGGAGGGGCCGTGATCGCGTTCCGGCGCCGGCCCGAGCGGGCGGAGGCGGTGCCCTGACGGTCCCGGCTAGTCTGCCTGACGGTCGCGACTAGGGTGGAGGCGTCATCGCAGGGTCCTGTGGTGCAGCCTGGAGTGCACGCCGCCCTGTCAAGGCGGAGGTCGCGAGTTCAAATCTCGTCAGGACCGCGGGGTAGTCGAAGAACACAGAAGTTCAATCGCAAACGGACAGCAACACGAAACGATGGGGTCGGGTAGCTCAGTTGGTAGAGCGCGCGCCTGAAAAGCGCGAGGTCACCGGATCGACGCCGGTCCCGACCACGTGCACACGACCCACCTCTCCCGGTCCCGCCGTCTCTTCCTTCCCGCGCTCCTGGGCGCGAGCCTGGCCCTGTCGGGTTGCGGCGGCCACGACACCGTCCAGCGCACCATCTCGGCGGTCGAGGTGAACGGGGTCGCCGGCTTCTCCCCCACGCCGATCACCGTGGACAAGGACGACAACGTCGTCCTCACCGTGGCCAACACCACGGCCAAGGTGCACGGCTTCACCATCGAGGGCTACGGGATCCAGAAGCTGGTCAACCCCGGTCCGGGCATCCAGGTGAAGTTCAAGTCCACCAAGCCGGGCACGTTCAAGATCTACTGCCAGCTCCACCCCACCCACCAGATCGCCACCCTCGTCGTCCAGTAGTCCGCCGGTTTTCCGCCGCCGGGGCAGTAGCCTCCCGGCGGTGGATGTCTTCGACCGGATCGGGGCCGACGACTACGAGCAGGTCGTGTTCTGCCACGACCGTCGCACCGGCCTGCGGGCCATCGTCGCCGTGCACTCCACCCGCCTCGGCCCCGCCCTGGGCGGCACCCGGTTCTACCCCTACCCGACCGAGGCGGCCGGGCTGGAGGACGTCCTCCGCCTGGCCCGGGGCATGACCTACAAGGCGGCCGCCGCCGGCCTCGACCTCGGCGGCGGCAAGGCTGTGATCTTCGGCGACCCCGCCCGCGACAAGTCCGAGGCCCTCCTGCGGGCCTACGCCCGCTACGTCGACGCCCTGGGCGGCCGGTACATCACCGCCGAGGACGTGGGCACCACCCAGGCGGACATGGACCTCGTCCGCCGGGAGACGCGCTTCGTCACCGGGATCAGCCGGGAGATGGGGGGCTCGGGCGACCCCTCGGCCGCCACCGCGTACGGCGTGCTGTGGGCCATGAAGGCCGTCGCCCTGCGCCTGTGGGGCGACACGTCGCTGGTCGGCCGCCACGTGGCCCTGGCCGGCCTGGGCAAGGTCGGCAGCGCCCTGCTCGCCCACCTGGCCGAGGAGCAGGCCCGGGTGACCGTGGCCGACGTGGTGCCCGCGGCGGTGGACCGGGCCGTCGCCGGGAGCGGGGCGGACGCGGTCCAGGTCGAGAAGATCCACGCCGTCGACTGCGACATCTACTCCCCCTGCGCCCTGGGCGGCTCGCTGAACGCCGACACGATCCCCGAGCTGCGGTGCGCGGCGGTGGTCGGCTCGGCCAACAACCAGCTGGCCGACGACTCGGCCGCCGCGCTCCTCGCCGAGGCCGGCGTGCTCTACGCCCCCGACTTCGTGGTCAACGCCGGCGGCCTCGTCAACATCGCCGAGGAACTGGCCCCGGGCGGCTACCACCCCGACCTCGCCCTCGCCGCCATCCGCCGCATCTTCGACACCGTCACCACCCTGCTCGACACCGCAGACCACGCCGGTGTCAGCACCGCCGAGGCGGCCGACCGCCTCGCCGAGCAGCGGATGGCCGCCGTGTCCGCCGTTCACCAGATACGCACGGCGGGCTGAGCCCGTGGCACGAGTCTTCTCCGAGCGGGTCGGGTCCCGCCCGGCGGCACCGCCGACCCCGCCCGCCCGCCACACCGGCCTCGGCCTGCCTGACGCCGACGTCGTCGCCATGTACCGGACCGTGCTGCTGGCCCGCATGGTCGACCAGAAGGCGTGGAACCTCACCCGCACCGGCAAGGCCCGCTTCTTCATCCCGGCCGAGGGCCAGGAGGCCACCCAGGTCGGCTCGGCGTGGGCGGTGAAGGCCGGTCACGACATCGCCCTGCCCTACTACCGCGACATCGGCGTCGTCCTCACCCTGGGCATGACCGCCTACGAGGTTCTGCTGGCCGTGTTCGCCCGGGCCGAGGACCCGAACTCGGGCGGCCGCCAGATGCCGAACCACTGGGGCTCCAAGCGGCTCGGCATCATCACCGGCTCCTCCCCGATCGGCACCCAGTTCCCCCACGCCGCCGGCCTGGCCCTCGCCTCCACCCTCCGGGGCGACGACCGGGTCACCGTCACCTGGTTCGGCGAGGCGGCCGCGTCGAAGGGCGACTTCCACGAGGCGATGAACTTCGCCGGCATCCACCGCCTGCCCGCCGTGTTCGTCTGCGAGAACAACGGCTACGCCATCTCCGTCGGCATGGACAAGCAGTCCGCCGTCCCCGACGTGGCCGACCGGGCTGCGTCGTACGGCTTCGAGGGCGTGGTGGTCGACGGCAACGACCTGCTGGCCGTCTACGAAGCCACCTCGGCCGCCGTCGACCTGGCCCGGGCCGGTGGGGGCCCCACGCTCGTCGAGGCCAAGACCTACCGCCTCATGCCCCACACCAGCGACGACGACGACAAGGCCTACCGCAGCTCCGAAGAGGTGGCGGCGGCGCGGCGGCTCGACCCTCTCCCCCGCCTGAAGGACTACGTGGTGGAACACGGGCTGCTGTCGCCGGAGGGGGTCTCGTCGCTCGAGTCGTCGGTGCGCGACGAGGTGGCCGACGCGTGCGAGCGGGCCGAGGCCGCCGCCGCCCCCGAGCCCCACACCGCCGCGGCCCGGGTCTACGCCCGCCCCGTGCGACGGTCGACGAGAGCGGGTGCGCCGGCCCCGGCGCCGCCCGTCGTGCAGCCGCCGCCGGGCGGTGTGGCGCGGACCGTCCTGGAAACCGTGCGCCAGACCCTCCACGACCTCATGGCCGAAGACGAGCGGGTCGTCGTCCTCGGGGAGGACGTGGGCGTGCTGGGTGGGGTGTTCCGAGCCACCCGGGGCCTCCACGGCGCGTTCGGGGAGGACCGGGTCATCGACACGCCGCTGGCCGAGTCGTCGATCGTCGGGATCAGCGTGGGCCTGGCCCTGGCCGGCATGCGGCCGGTGGCCGAGATCCAGTTCGCCGACTTCATGCACTCCACATTCGACCAGATGGTCAGCGAGGCGGCGAAGATCCACTACCGGTCGAACGGCGACTTCAACGTGCCCATGGTCGTCCGCACGCCGTGGGGCGGCGGCGGCCATCGGGGCCCGTACCACTCCCAGGCCGTCGAGGCGTTCTATGCGCACGTCGCCGGGCTCAAGGTGGTGGTGCCGTCCACGCCGGCCGACGTCGCCGGCCTGCTGCGCTCCGCGGTCGAGGATCCCGACCCTGTGCTGTTCCTCGAGCACAAGAAGACCTACCGCAAGATCACCGGCCTGGTGCCGGACGGGCAGTGGCGGGTGCCGATCGGTCTGGCCGACGTGGCCCGCCCGGGCGACGACATGACCATCGTCACCTACGGCCTGCACCGCCACCTGTCGCTGGAGGCGGCCGAGGTGCTGGCCGGCGAGGACTACTCGGTCGAGGTGATCGACCTCCGCACCATCTCGCCCTTGGATCGGGAGACGGTGCTGGCCTCGGCCATCCGCACCGGCCGGGTGCTGGTCGTGCATGAGGACAACATCAGCTTCGGCGTGGGCGCCGAGGTGGCCGCCATGGTCGCCGAGGAGGCCTTCTACGACCTCGACACCCCCGTCCGCCGCCTGGC
>JALYYN010000071.1 GCA_030946525.1 Actinomycetota bacterium
TCCGACTGGTGACGCGCAGGGGTGTGGAACGCCGTTGACCGTCACCGGTTCGGGGGGGGAGGGCGTCCGGGTCCTGGTCCTGGTCGACGGCGAGCACTACCCCCCGGTCGTGCGGGCCGCCATCGCGCACCTCGGTCACCTCGTGCCCGGCGCCGAGGTGGTGGGCGCCGCTCTCCTCGGCGGCGGGGAGAAGCTCGACGGGAAGCCGGACGTCGGCGTGCCCGTGGTCGAGGGCCCCTCCGCCCTTGCTGCGCTGGCCGCCGCCCTGGACCGGTTCGGTCCGGTCGCGCTGGTCGTCGACCTGTCCGACGAGCCGGTGGTCGACGCCCGCAGCCGGCTGCGCCTGGCCGCCCACGTGCTGCTGGCCGGCGTTCCCTACCAGGGCGCCGACTTCCGCCTCGACCCCCCGCCCCGCCCCCGGGTCGCCACCAAGCCCACCGTCGCCGTCATCGGCACGGGCAAGCGCACCGGGAAGACGGCCGTCTCCGCCCACCTGGCCCGGACGCTGGCCGCCGACGGTCGCCGCCCGGTCGTCGTGGCCATGGGCCGGGGCGGCCCGCCCGAGCCCGAGCTGATCGACCCGGCCACCTTCGACCTGTCGCCGGCCGGACTGGTCGGCCTGGCCGCGTCCGGCCGCCACGCCGCCAGCGACCACCTGGAGGACGCCCTCATGGCCCGGGTCGCCACCGTCGGCACCCGGCGATGCGGCGGAGGGCTGGCCGGGGCGCCGGTCGACAGCACCTTCGCCGCCGGCGTCGAGCTCGCCAACGGCCGGCCCGAGAGGCTGCTGGTGCTGGAGGGCAGCGGCGCCGCCATCCCGCCGGTACATGCCGACGCCACCGTCCTGGTCGTCCCTGCGACGGCGGATCCCGAGCTGGTGACGGGTTACCTGGGCGCCTACCGCCTCCTGCTGGCCGACCTGGTCGTCGTCACCATGGCCGAGTCCTCGTCCGACAGGGGGTCGGTGCTCCTCGATGGCATCCGGGACCTGGCACCGGGTGCAGGCGTGGTGCAGGCCGTCCTGCGCCCGTCTCCGCTCGCGTCCGTCAGCGGTCGTCGGATCTACTACGTCACCACCGCGCCGCCCGCAGCCGGGGAGGTGCTGGCCGCCCATCTGGAGCAGGCCCATGGCGCCACCGTCGTCGGGGTCTCGCACAATCTGGCCCGGCGCGGCGCGCTGGCGACCGACCTGGAGGGCGTCGACGCCGACGTCGTCCTGGTGGAGCTGAAGGCGGCCGGAGTCGACGTGGCCGCCCGGATGGCACTGGAGAAGGGCACGGATGTGGTTTTCTGTGACAATCGGGTCGTCACGGTCGGCGGCGACGGGTCGTTCGAGGACATGGGCCGGCGCATGGCGACGCTGGCCGAGGAGCGCTACGTGCATGGCTGTGGTAGCTGAACGGCTGTGGTGGAGACAACAGGTGATGTGGCGAACCCCGGCGATCCGGTGAAGTCGGCTACCCACCGGCATGTCGTCATCAGCGACGACCAGGACGAGCTGCCGTACTCCAAGGGGCTGATGGCGGCGGCGATCATGGCCACCGGCCTGGCGCCGGCCCGCGCCTTCGCTGTGGCCGAGGTGATCGAGGACCGCCTGGAGGAGATGGGTGAGCCGTCGATCCGCCGCGACCAGCTCAACGACCTGGCCCAGAGAGTGATCCGCACCGAGGTGGGCGACCGCTACGCCGAATCGTTCGCCAAGTGGCAGATGGTGCAGCGTCTCGACATCCCCCTGGTGATCCTTCTGGGCGGGGCCACCGGGGTGGGCAAGTCCACCATCGCCACCATGCTGGCCAGCCGGCTGGGCATCACCCGGGTCATCCCCACCGACGCGGTGCGGGAGGTCATGCGGTCGATGTTCACCGCCGAGCTGTTCCCCACCCTCCACACCTCGTCCTTCGACGCCGCCCGCCTGCTGCGCCACCCCCTGCCCCGCAGCGCGGACCCCATCGTGATCGGCTTCCGGGAGCAGACCTCGGCGGTGAGCGTCGGCATCGACGCCCTGATCCAGCGGGCCATCGACGAGGGAACCGATCTCATCCTGGAGGGCGCCCACCTCGTCCCCGGCTTCCTCGACTACTCCCGGTTCAAGGGCAAGGCCGTCGTGGTGCCCCTCGTCGTCACCGTCGACGAGGCCGACATCCACCGCAGCCACTTCCTGCAGCGGGCGCGCGAGGCGCGGAACCGGCCGTCGGAGCGCTACCTGGAGCTGTTCGACAACATCCGCAAGATGCAGCGCTACGTGAAGTCGCTGGCCCTGCAGCACGGCGTGCCCATCGTCCCGTCCTACAACCTCGACGCCACCTTGTCCCAGATCATCGAGCTGGTGGTCGGCCAGGCCATCGATGCCGTGCCCGCCGCCGAGGCGGTGCCGGCCGTGGACGAATAGGGCCGGGGCGCGTCGGACGGCACCTCGTCGGTATCGGCGGTATGCTGATGATGCTGACTCTCCGGCGATGCCAGGCCCGTCAGTTACCCTGAGTTCAGAAATGCAGCCTCGGGGGTCGTGCGAGACGGCCGTGCAGCCCCGGCGGTAGGGCCTCTTCCGGTCGGATCGCATGCCTGGCCCGCCGGTGACGGCGTCCCCTCTTTTTGTCCCCGATGCCGGCTCGTCCCCACCTCCGGCCTGCCCCAGCACTTCCCAGCCCTTGGAGGCGACCCATGAACAAGGTGGCCCAACGATGAGCCCTCGACGATGAGCACTGCGCAGCCGCCCCTCGAGCGGTCCGTCCTGGAGCGCAAGGAGCGTGACGAGCTGGTCACCATCGCCGAGGCGATGGGCGTCAAGTCCTCGCCCCGGGCCCTGAAGTCCACGCTGATCGACCACATCCTGCGCGTCGCCGGTGTGGAGACCGCTCCCGAGGAGAAGCCCAAGCGCCCTCGCACCTCGCGGGCCGCAGCCGCGGCAGCCGCCGCCGAGGCCGCGGCCAATGGATCGGCCGCCATCGAGGAGTCCGTGCCGGCCGACCTGGCGGCGACCGGGCCGGAGCAGGGTCGCCTCCCGGCGCCCGACCGGTCCCAGAACGGCGCTGCGGCGCCCCACGGGGACGACGAGCCCGCCGCCCCGCCGTCCGTTGCCGACGTCCGGTCCGCACCCGCCCAGTCCGCACCGGCCCCGTCCGCACCGGCACAGTCCGGCGGGCCCGCCACAAACGGCAGCGGTCCCGCCGGGGCCGACCACGGCCCGCCCACTCCGGAGCAGTCGCAGGGCCAGCCCCTGGGGCCGCCCCGCAGCGAGGACCGTGCCCACGAGCGTGAGTCCGGTCCGAGGCCCGACCACCGGCCGGTCGGCAGCCAGCCCTTCGATGCCGCCGACCCGGGCAACCGTCGCGGCCGCCGACGCCGCGGCCGTGAGCGCGCCGACCGCGACGTGCAGCCCGAGCGCCCCAACCAGGGCGAGCCGCAGTTCCAGGGCGAGCCCAGCCCGGCCGAGGGCCTGCTCGACCTGCGCGAGGAGGGCTTCGGCTTCCTGCGCACCAATGGTTACCTCGCCGGCCAGAGCGACGTCTATGTGTCCCTGAGCCAGGTCCGCCGTTTCGGCCTGCGCAAGGGCGACACACTCAAGGGCGCCAGCCGACCGGCCGGCAGCAGCGAGAAGTACCCGGCCCTGCTCCGGATCGACACGGTGAGCGGCATGACGCCTGACGAGGCCCGCCAGCGGCCGCGCTTCGAGGACCTGACCCCGCTCTTCCCCGACGAGAAGCTGCGGCTCGAGGTGCCGGGTGACTCGGCCAACATGGTCGCCCGCATCGTCGACCTGGTCTCGCCCATCGGAAAGGGCCAGCGGGGCTTGATCGTCTCGCCGCCCAAGGCGGGCAAGACGACCGTCCTGAAGCAGATCGCCCACTCCATCGAGGCCAACAACCCCGAGGTGCACCTCATGGTCCTCCTCGTCGACGAGCGGCCCGAGGAGGTCACCGACATGCGGCGGTCGGTGAAGGGCGAGGTCATCGCCTCCACCTTCGACCGCCCGTCGGAGGAGCACACCCAGGTGGCCGAGCTGGCCAGCGAGCGGGCCAAGCGCCTGGTCGAGATGGGCCAGGACGTCGTCATCGTCCTGGACGGCATCACGCGTCTGGCCCGGGCCTACAACACCGAGATCCCGCATTCCGGCAAGATCCTGTCCGGCGGCGTGGACGCCAACGCCCTGCACAAGCCAAAGCGGTTCTTCGGTGCGGCCCGCAACATCGAAGAGGGCGGCAGTCTGACCATCCTGGCGACGGCCCTGATCGAAACGGGGTCGCGCATGGACGACGTGATCTTCGAGGAGTTCAAGGGCACCGGCAACATGGAGCTGCACCTGGACCGCCGGCTGGTGGACAAGCGCATCTGGCCGGCCATTGACATCAACCGTTCGGGCACGCGCAAGGAAGAGCTAATCATGGACCCCGAAGAGCTGCGGCGCATGTACATCCTGCGGAAGGTGCTGAGCGACATGAACCCGGTCGAGGCGATGGAGTTGCTCACCAACCGCATGAATCGCACCAAGAGCAACGCCGAGTTTTTGATGAGCATGAATTTGAGTTAAGGGAGATGATTTGCCAGCCCGCAGCGCCAGCAAGGGATTCCCTTGCTGGCGC
>JALYYN010000078.1 GCA_030946525.1 Actinomycetota bacterium
CGGCCTTGCTGCTCGGTCGGGCGGTGGCCGGCCGGCTGCCGGCGGGGCGGGAGGCGGAGGGGCGCAACGCCGACGGACGGCTCGACGGCGCCGGTCGGGGCGGCTTCGGCGCAGCGCGTGCCCGGCATATCGAGCAGGTCGCCGGCTGCAAGCCGTGGATGCACTCGTCGTCCACGACGGCGCAGGCTAGGCCTAGTCTCCGGCTTCCAGCTCGAGGGGGAGAACATGGGCGAAGCCGACGGCGCACGGGCAGGCGACATCGAGGCGCTGCTGTCGGAGGACCGCTCCTTCCCGCCGCCCGACGACTTCGTCGCCCGGGCCAACCTGGCCGATCGCAGCCACCACGACGAGGCGGCCGCCGACCGCGAGGCGTTCTGGGCCCACCAGGCCGATGCGCTCGACTGGACCAGGCACTGGGACACGGTCCTCGAGTGGGACCTGCCCTTCGCCCGGTGGTTCGTCGGTGGCACGCTCAACGTCTCGTACAACTGCGTCGACCGTCACGTCGCCGCCGGCCGGGGAGGGCGTGTGGCGTTCCACTGGGAGGGCGAGCCGGGGGACAGCCGCACCATCACCTACGCCGACCTGCTCGACCAGGTGCAGCGCTTCGCCAACGTCCTGAAGGGGCTCGGGGTGCAGCGCGGCGACCGGGTCTGCATCTACATGCCGATGATCCCCGAGGTCGTGGTGGCCATGCTGGCCTGCACCCGGATCGGGGCTCCGCACTCGGTGGTGTTCGGCGGCTTCTCGGCCGATGCCCTTCGGGACCGCATCAACGACGCCGAGGCGAAGGTCCTGGTCACCGCCGACGGCGGATGGCGCCGGGGCAATGTCATCCCGCTGAAGGACAACGCCGACGCCGCCGTGGCCGAGTCGCCCTCGATCGACCACGTGGTCGTGGTCCGCCGCACCGAAACCCCGGTCGCATGGGACGACGGCCGGGACGCTTGGTACCACGACCTCATGGCCGCAGTGCCCGACGAGGACGCAGCGGTGCCCGCTGAGCCGATGGACGCCGAGGACCTCCTGTACCTGCTCTACACCTCGGGCACCACGGCCAAGCCCAAGGGCATCATGCACACAAGCGGCGGCTATCTCACCCAGGTGGCCTTCACCCACAAGTACGTGTTCGACCTCCATGCCGACACCGACGTCTACTGGTGCGCAGCCGACATCGGCTGGGTCACCGGCCACAGCTACATCGTCTACGGGCCCCTGGCCAACGGGGCCACGTCGGTGATGTACGAGGGCAGCCCGGACTTCCCCGGGAAGGACCGCTGGTGGTCGATCATCGAGCGCTACAAGGTCAGCATCCTCTACACCGCCCCCACCGCCATCCGCACGTTCATGAAGTGGGGCACCGAGCAGCCCGAGGGCCACGACCTGTCGTCGTTGCGGGTGCTGGGCTCGGTCGGGGAGCCGATCAACCCCGAGGCCTGGATGTGGTACTTCGAGCACATCGGCGGCGGGCGGTGTCCGCTGGTCGACACCTGGTGGCAGACCGAGACCGGCGCCATCATGATCTCGCCGCTGCCGGGGGCCACGACCCTGCGGCCGGGCTCGGCCACGTTTCCGCTGCCGGGGATCGGCGCCGAGGTGGTCGACGACCAGGGGAACGCCTGCGTCACCGGGGGCGGGTACCTCACCCTCACCCGGCCCTGGCCCTCGATGCTGCGGGGGCTGTACCGCGATCCCGATCGGTACAGGGAGACCTACTGGTCCCGCTTCGAGGGCCGGTACTTCGCCGGCGACGGCGCCCGCCGGGACGACGAGGGTTACTTCTGGCTCATGGGCCGGGTCGACGACGTCATGAACATCTCCGGCCACCGGGTGTCGACCACCGAGGTGGAGTCCGCCCTCGTCGACCATCCGAGCGTGGCCGAGGCGGCGGTGGTGGGCGCCAAGGACGAGACCACCGGGCAGGCCATCATCGCCTTCGTCACCCTCAAGGGCTCGACGGAGCCGACGGCCGGGCACGGCGAGGCGCTCCGCAAGCACGTCACCAAGAAGATCGGCGCCGTCGCCCGCCCCAAGACCGTCATCTTCACCGACGACCTCCCCAAGACCCGCAGCGGCAAGATCATGCGCCGGCTGTTGCGCGACGTGGCCGAGGGCCGGGACCTCGGCGACACCACCACCCTGGCCGACGCCGGCGTGGTCGAGGAGATCAAGCGCCGGGCGGCCGTCGGCGGGCCGGACGAGGAGTAGCCGGCTGACCCCGCTCCCGGATCATTGGCGTTGGCACGACGGGGCCCTGCCCCGGATCGGGCCTGCGGTGCTGGTCGACATCGACGGCGTGCTCTCCGATGCCACCGGCCGCCAGCACTTCCTGGAGGAGGCCAAGCGCAACTGGCGCGGGTTCTTCGACGCCTGCGGGGAGGACGCGCTGATCGACGAGGTCGCCCGGCTGCTCGAACTGCTCGATCCCGCGCTGGGCGTCGTGCTCCTCACCGGCCGGCCGATCCGGGTGCAGGACCGCACCCTGGCGTGGCTGGGGCGCTACGGGGTCCGCTGGGATCTCCTCATCATGCGCAACGCCGGTGACTACGCCGCGGCGCGGGAGTTCAAGCGCCAAACCGTCGGCGAGCTGCGGGAGTTCGGCTTCGACCTCCGGTTGGCGTTCGAGGACGACCGGCGCAACCTCGAGATGTTCCACGAGGAGGGCCTGCCCTGCGTCTACATCCACTCCGGCTACTACGAGACGACCTAGCCCGCGGAACGGATGGGAGGGCGCTCAGGCGATCCAGCCGAGGACGGCCGGAGGGACCACCGCCGCCGCACCACTCGCGGTGTCGATCTCCCGCAGCGCGGCGACCACGCCCGCCCTCCGCGTGCCCGGGATCGCCCGCAGCAGGGCGCCGAACTCTTCCCGGCGCCGCGCCATCACCCGGTCGACGACGTCCTTCCCGGTGGGACTCAGCACGACCCGCACGGCCCGGCGGTCCGTCCGCTCGCCCCCTCGGATGACGAGCCCGTCGCGTACGAGGCGGTCGCACATACGGGTGACCGTCGACGCGTCGACGCCGAGCAGGGTGGCGAGCGTGGCCGCACGGGTCGGACCCTGTTGCCCCATGATGACCAGCACCCGGTACTGGGCCAGGGTCACGGGCACGGGACTGGCGTCCAGTGACCTCACGGCCACGGCGACGATGGCCCGGACCGCGGGCAGGGCGACCTCGACGAGCCTGTCCAGGTCGGCGCCGCCCACGTCCTCGGCGAGGCCCGGGTGGTCGTCGCTCGGCATGGGACGAGTGTGCCAATCCTGCTCGCCTTGTGCAATAATTGCACTATGCAACCATCACGCGAACGATCGATCACGGTTCCGGTCCAGCACGCGGGGCAGATCGCCCGCCTTCTCGAACGGTGTGCCAGTCACGAGGACGAGCGGGCCCACGGCCGGGTGACGTTCCCGCTCATCGTCATGAAGGAACTGGCGATGGAGGCACATCACTGGGCGAGGTACCTGGAGACGGAGCTGCCTCCCGCCGAGAAGGCGGCCGCAGCACACCCGGCGGGCACGGCGGAATTGCCCCAGGGGAGCGGCGGCCCGTCAGCTAAGCATTCGAGGACGTGGAAGAGCCGAGCAAGACCAGGGTGACGGTGGTGTCGGCCGACGACGTACGGGCCGCGGCCGAGCGCCTGCGAGGCATCGTCGTGCGCACGCCGCTCGAGCGCAACGCCCGGCTCTCGGAGCTGGTCGGCGCGGAGGTGTGGCTGAAGCGGGAGGATCTGCAGCCGGTCCGGTCCTACAAACTGCGGGGGGCGTACAACTTCATCGCCTCGCTCGGCCCTGCCGATCGCGTGAACGGGGTGATCTGTGCCAGCGCCGGGAACCACGGCCAGGGCGTGGCCTACACCTGTCGCAGGATGGGCGTGCGCT
>JALYYN010000098.1 GCA_030946525.1 Actinomycetota bacterium
CCGCCGTGCTCAACGCCAACTGGCTGCGGCACCGCCTGCGGGGCGTCTACGACATCCCGTACGACCGCCCGTCGATGCACGAGTTCGTGGCCTCGGCCACCAACCTCAAGCGGTCGAACGGCCTGCGCGCCGTCGACGTGGCCAAGCGCCTGCTGGAGGAGGGCTTCCACGCCCCCACCGTCTACTTCCCCCTGGTCGTGGAGGAGGCGCTCATGATCGAGCCCACCGAGACGGAGAGCCCACAGACCCTCGAGGCCCTGGCCGGAGCCCTGATCCGCATCGCCGCCGACTCCGGCGAGGAGGCCCACGACGCCCCCCGGACCTCGCCGGTGGGTCGGGTCGACGAGGCCCGCGCCGCCCGCCGCCTCATCCCCACCTGGGACGCCCGCCCGGTGGAGGAGTAGCTCAGGGGGTTCAGCGCCGCCGGTTCTTGCTTTTCCTGCCGGCCTGGTCCTTCCTGGCCTTGCTTCCCCGGCCGCGCAGCAGGCCCCCGACGACGAGGACCACGGCCACGATAAGGACGGCGACCACGATCCAGCCGGATCCGCCTCCGCCGCTCGCTCCCGCCGTCCGGGCCGGGTTGCGGCTGGCGGTGACGTAGAAGCCGGGCTCGGTCATGGTGGCGAACAGCCCGTTGCCGTCGCCGAAGGGCTTGGCCTGGGTGTCCTGCCACTGCTTGCCGTCGGGGGAGTAGAGCAGGGCGGTGGCCGTCGCGGCTGAGGTCAGGGCGATGGTGCCGGGCTTGGCCAGCGTGGTCACCGCCCGGCCCGACGGTTGGTAGTTCAGGGTGACCCTGTAGGCATTGCCCTCGGCCCGCAGGCCGGGTGGGAGGGCGCCGAGGGTGGCGGCGTCGACCGGCGCCACGTGCAGGCGGACCGTGGTGTCGGGCGGGTGGGCCGGCACCGAGGCGGTGTCCAGGCCGGCGATGGCCTGCCCGTCGGCCGTCGCCGCGTTGCTGGCGACCGACCCCCCGGCGTCGATGCCGACGTCCTGGGTGGCGTCGGGGGGGAGCGACTTGTCGTCCTGGATGCCGGGCGGGGGCTTGACCCAGTTGTAGGCCGCAGGAGGGGCGAAGCCGTCGAAGAGGGGACGGGACGGGTGTCCGGTCAGGCGGGGCGTGAGCAGGGCGACGAGGGCGTACACCAGCACGATCCCGCCGCCGGCGACCAGGGGGCGCCGCCGGGCGGTCACCGGGTCTGGATGGCCACCGGGCTCGGCGGCCGGGTGGCGAAGGCCGGTGGGTAGACCACGGCCTGGGTGTTCTGGTCGACCCACTGCCAGATGACGCTGACCGCGGCCCGGTTCTGCCCCGCGTCCGTCGCGCCGGGCGGGGCGAGGTCGAGACCGGCGCCGTTGGCCAGGGTGCCGGGCGCCAGCTTCATGTCACGGGCGGTGGCCGCCACCTGGCCCGGCGTGAACCCGGGCGCCGCCGGCAGGACGTGGCCGACCAGGGCCCAGGCGTTGGCGAAGCCGGCCAGGGCCGCGGTGCTCATGGGCTGGTGGTAGAGCTTCGTGTAGCGGTCGCGGGCCCAGACGAGGTTCTGGCGACCCTCCGGGGTCAGGGCGTCCTCCCGCACGTCGGCGGCGTCGGGCTTGTCGGAGGCGAACAGGCCGACCGCTCCCGGGCCGAGGGCGGCGGCGAAGGCCGGCATGCAGTAGCTGGAGCTGGTCCCCACCGAGGCCAGGAGGGGCAGCTGGGCGTCGATGGTGGCCTTGCGCAGGGCGATCCCGTCGTCGAGATAGGCCGAGACGAACAGCACGTCGGGCGTGCTCTCGGCGATCTTGGCCTCCAGGGCCTTGGGATCGAAGGTCGAGATGTCGTAGGGGAAGACGCCGGCCAGCTGGGCGCCCATGTCCTTGACCTGAGCGACCGCGCCCAGGCCCACGGCCCGCCCGTAGGCGTCGTCCACGTAGGCGACCGCATAGCTGACCGGTGGCCGGTCGAGGAAGGGGGCGAGCTGGTCGTGGATGAACGACACGCCGGCGCGGCCCAGGTTGGCGCCGGCGGGGGCGATCCTGAAGAAGTTCTCCCCGGCGCCGGCGTCGTCCGCCGTCTCACCGACCGCCCCCGTCTCCCACAGCAGCATGCCGTTCTGGTGGGCCTCGACGCTGGCCGGCTCGGAGATGGTGCTGCCGTAGGTGCCCAGCACGATGTCGATGCCGTCGGCCTTGAACTGGTCCATGGCGCGGGGAGCGGCCGCGCCCGCCTCGACGTCGATCTGCTTGAGGTTGATGTGACGGCCGTTGACCCCGCCGTGGTCGTTGGCCAGCTCGACGGCCAGCCGGGTGCCCCGGTCCTCGTCCACCCCTCCCGGGCCCTGGTGGCCGGAGAGGGGATAGAGGGCGCCCAGGGTGATCGAGGGCCCGGGGTGGCTCACCAGGGAGCAGGAGCTGGCGACCAGGAGCAGGGCGGCCGCCGACGCCAGCCGGCGGGAGTGGGCGGTCACGGAGGTCAACGTACGCCCTGGGCGCCCGTTTGCCGCCAATCGGGGCCGGGGACAGCCAGGGCACACGACCTTCGAACAAGGAGAACGCCCATGATCGGTTTCATCATCGGCCTCATCGTGATCGGCCTCGTCGCCGGGGCGCTGGCCCGCCTGCTCGTGCCCGGCCGCGACCCCATGAGCATCGGCGCCACCATCGTCCTGGGCATCGTGGGATCGTTCGTCGGAGGCTCCTGGCCGACGTGCTGTTCCGCAACGACGCCAACGACCGTGGCCTGAGCCCGGCCGGCCTGCTCGGCTCCGTCGTGGGCGCCATCATCGTCCTGCTGGTGTACCGGGCGGTCACGGGGCGCCGCCGCGCGCACGCCTGAATCAATCCGTTCCTCCTTCCAACCGGTTTCGTGTGTGCCCCGGCGGCCCCTCTCGGTTCTTGTCGCGCTCGACGCCCTCTGGGGGACTCCAGCGCGACAAGAAGCCGGCAGTCGGGCGGACCCGGCCCCGGACGCGACTCTGCCGGGCCCGAGGGCCCGGCAGAGGTCGGAACGACTGAGTGGAGCTGAAGTTACTTGCGCACCGAAGCGGTGACGGGGACGTCACGACGACGGGCCTGACGGACGAAGGCCA
>JALYYN010000116.1 GCA_030946525.1 Actinomycetota bacterium
CGACGGTGATGGTCAGCTCGGGGGGCAGGTCGGAAACGGTGGCAGCCACCCCCATGTCGGCCGCCGCGGCTCGGCCCCGGCGCACCACCGGGCGGACCACGTGGTCGTCGTCGCTGACCCCCAGGGACCGGTGGAGGGCGCACAGGCGGGCCTGCTCTGCGTCGCTGACCCTGGCGTCGGGGTCGAGGGTGGTGCCGATGCGCACCCGGATGCCCGCACCCACCAGCCGGGGAATGGCCTCGACCACCCGGGCGTGGTTGCCGGGCGCCCGCAGCTCGTCGTTGGCCGAAGCCTCGACCCTGTCGAGCGACACCTGGACAGCGACGTCAAGGTCGGCCAGGGGTCGGAGCCGCTCCAGGCGGTCGCCGCTGAACAGCGTGGCGTTGGACAGCACGACGGTGGGCAGCACGGCGGCCATGACGGCCAACGTCTCGGCCATGTCGGGGCGCAGGAACGGCTCGCCCCCGGTAACGCCCAGGGCCTTGAAGCCCAGTTCCGCGGCCTGGTGGGCCACTGTGACCATGGCCTCGGCCGTCATCTCCCGGCGTGGCGAGGACGGGGCCGAGTCGGTCAGGCAGTAGGTGCAGGCCAGGTTGCAGTGGTAGTTGGCGTACAGCCACACCCGGTCGCCGATGGCCCCGGCGGCGATGGCATCGGCGACGGCATCGCCGAGCGCGGTCACGCCAGGCCTTCGGCGGCCAGCCGGGCCAGGACCCCGGCCGAGGTGGGAAGTTCCAGGGCGGTGCAGAAGCGGTTCAGGAGCAGCGTCGTGGTCACCAGCAGGGTCAGCTCGACCACCTCGTGGTCGGCGAAGCACCCCCGCAGCGCGGCCTTGGCCTCGGGCCGGACCGGTCCGGTACCGACGAGGGCGTCGCACCACCCGATGACCGCCTGATCGCCGCCGTCGGTGAACACCTCTGTTACCTCGAGCTCTTGCCGCAGAGCCCGCACCTCGGTGACCGACAGTCCGACGTCGCGGGCCACCACGGTGTGGGCCTCGACGCAGTACCGGCACGACGCCCGGGCGGAGGTCCGCAGCACGACGATCTCCTTGGTCCTGGCGGGGACCGCCGAAGGGCCGAGCACCGCGCCCAGGAACGGCGCCGTCGCCTCCAGGAGCTCGGGCACCTGGGCCAGGGCGGCGACGATGGGGCCCGGGTCGCCGTCGGCGAAAAAGGGCCGGGCCAGCAGCGGCGCCTGAGCCCCCGTGATGAGGGCCACCAGCGCCCTCCCGGGTTCGTCGCCGGTGTCCGGGTCGGCGAGCGGGCCTCGCTGATCACTCACCCGGGCCCCGTGAGCGCGGGAAGCTGGCGGGCCCAGGAGACCAGGCGCTCAGCCGGCAGGTGGGCGACGACGAGGAGGTTCTCGGGGCTGCTGAGGCACACCACGGTCATCGAGCCCTGTGTGGTGGCCCAGGGGGAGCCCGCCTCGTCGCCGAGGGTACGGGCGCGGGCGGGCATCGGGAAGGAGGCGGCTGAGCGTCCGACGGTCACGACGCGCCCGTCAACGACGTCGCGCGTCAGCTCGACTCTCTGACCGTCGATCACGACCGAGCCCGACGCCGGCGGGTCGGCGGCGGCGCGGACGACGGCGGCCACCGGGTCGGCAGGGGCGCCGGCGCCGTGGCTGGCCAGCACGCCGGCGGCGACCAAGGCGACCGCGAGGGCGACGATTACGGCCCCGGCACCCAGGCGACGCCGTGATGTGGACGTCTTGGGCGTGTCGGCTTCGACGCCCATGCGGACCCGGTCGCGCAGCGACGGCGGCGCCAGCTCACGAAGGCCCTCGGCCATGGCCCGGCCCCGACGGTCAGCGCCGACCGCCCGCCAGCAGTCGTCGCAATTCACGAGGTGGCCTTCGAACACCTCGGCCCCGGCGCCGTCGAGGTCCCCGGCCAGGTAGGGCACCACCCGTGGGTCGTCATGGCCCATGGTGGAGGCCCTCCCTCTCGACCAGAGCGGCCAGCTGGCGCCGGCCTCGGTGGACCCGGGCCAGGATGGTGCCCCGGGGCACGGACTCGACCTCGGCCGCCTCCCGGGCGGTCAGGCCGCCGATGTCGACGAGCACGATGGCCCGGCGCTGGGGTTCGGCCAGGGCGGCCAGCGCTTGGACCACCCCCTCCCGTTGCACGTTGACGATGGCGTCGGCAGCCACGTCGTGGTCGGCGGCGGCCTCGCCCAGGTCGTCGAGGCCGGCCACCACCCGGGGCAGGCGCAACGTGCGGCGCAGCTCCGATCGGCCGACGTTGAGGCAGATGGCCACCAGCCACGACCGCACGTCCCCCCGGCCTTGGCTCGCGAAGCCGCGCCAGGCCCGGGCATAGGTCTCCTGCACCAGGTCCTCGGCCGCCGCCGGGTCGGCGCTCATGCGCCGGGCGATGCTCCACACCGCGTCGAGGTGGGGCATGGTGGCGTCGAGGAAGGTTTCGTCGGTCACAGGCGGG
>JALYYN010000147.1 GCA_030946525.1 Actinomycetota bacterium
GCGTCAGGTGGGACGGTGCCGTCGACCGGCGCGGGTGCGACCGCAACGGGAGCGGCGGGAGCGCCAGGGGGCCCGGGCGCCGCCGGGCAGCCCGGGGGGGATGCCACGGCGGCGGGTGGGGACGGGGCCTCCGGCGGCCAGGACGTTCCCCAGGTCGGGACGGCCCTGGCCGCCTCCCCGGCCGGGCGGCACGCGGCAGACGCCGGGTCACCGGTACTCCTGGCCCTGGGGTTGGCCATGGTGCTCGGTGGGGGCGCCTTCCTCATGATGCGCAACCGCCGAAGCCGTCCGGGCCCTGGTTGATCGTCACTGGCCCCTCCCGGGGCCCGTTCGATGACGCATGGTCGCAGGGCCCTGGCGCGTCTCCGTTGGCGTCCGGGACGCGTTACGGGAGGTACTTCACCACACGCTGAAGACCGATGAAGCAGGGCCGAGTAGAACGTTGCCGGAGAGATCCCTGACGGAGCCGGCGACGGCGAATGTGTACACCCCGGCGGCAAGGTCCCCATACGGGTCGAAGGTCATCACCGTCGACGCCGGGTTCCAGGAGAAGGTGCCGCCCAGGGCCGCCATCCCCGGCTCGCGCATAGAGAACGCCGCTTGGGCCGAGCTGCGATCCACCGGCTCGGAGAACGTGACGGTCGCAACGGCTGCCCGTGGCAGGTTGAGGGAGCCGCTGGCCGGGTCGAGGGAGACGACGAACGGCGCGGTGGCGTCAACTGCGAAGGAGGAGGTGAAGGCGGCGGGCGCGGGATTGCCGGCGAGGTCCTTGACCCCGGCGGCGAGCGCGACGTTGTAGGTCCCGGCGGCGGCGAGGTTGGCGTAGGGGTCGAAGCTCATCACCGTCGAGGCCGGGTTCCAGGAGAAGGCGCCGCCCAGGTTGGCGGTGGTCCCGGCCCGGCGCAGCGAGAAGGCGGCCTGGGCCGAGTTGCGATCCACGGCCTCGGAGAACGTCACCACCACATTGGCTCCCGCGGCCACACCGGTGGTGGCGCCGGCGGGCTCGATAGCGGACACTGTCGGGGGGATCGGCTTGACGATCAGCGTCGAGGAGTAGGGGTTCAACGGAACGGTGGAGGAACCTATCGCCGTCCCGGAAATCTGGAAGGTGTACGACGCGCCGTCGACGAGATCGGCACTGGGCGTGAAGGTCAACTCCGTCGAATCCAGGTTCCACGCGAACGAACCCTCGACGTTGGTCGCCGAGCCCTTCTTGCGGAGGGTGAAGGCAGCCTCGGTGTCATAGCGCCGCATCGGCTCGGAGAAGTTGACCCACACGACGGACGACGGTCGGGCGTCAGTGGTCCCCGGCCATGGCTTGGCTTCCAGGACCGTCGGTCCGAACGGTCGGGGCGGCGGCTGAAGCCCACACGAGGCACCCTTCGAGAAAGAAGCCGTCGAGGGTGGCGGCGAAGGGAGCCCGTACACCACGTAGATGTACCCGTCGGTGTAGACGATGTCGGCGCGGCCGTCGCTGTTGACGTCTCCGACTGCGATCGATCCCTCCGGGTGGGTGTCATCGTACGGGGTCGGGATCTTCTCCTCCGGGGCGAACGTTCCGTCGGGATTCTGGATGTAGAGGCCCAGGTATCTCGCAATATGCGCCTGGATCAGGTCGGTCCTACCGTCACCATTGACATCAGCGGCGATCTGCGTACCCGGTTCGTACGCGGTGTCGTAGCAGGTCCCCGAGTCGACAGCACCACCGGAGGCGCCGGCCAGCATGGCGAGCCGCGCTGCCCTGACGGAAGTGATGTCCGGCCGACCGTCGCCATTGAAGTCACCGACACTGATGGACGAATAGGCGTCGTACTGCACGGGGGGTGCGAAGGTCCCGTCCGGGAGCTGCCGAATCAGGTTCACGTACTGGAGGAAGACGTTGTTCTGCAGGAAGAAGCTGTATGCCACCACGTCCGGTCGCCCATCGCCGGTCATATCGGCGATCTCCACCCTCCCCCGCATCTGGTTCTGCGCCACGATGGTCCTCGCCGTGCCGAAGTCCCCACCTCCCGTTCCCCGCAGCCACGACGTGCCGCTCCCGCCGTTGACGACCAGATCGGCCCGTCCGTCCCCGTCGATATCGGCCACGTCCACCTCATTGGCCTGGGGTGCGGGTATCAACCGACGAGGCGCGAATGTCCCATTGCGCTGGAGGAACACGTCAACCCCGTCGTCCGTTGCAACGGCAACGTCCGTGAGACCGTCGCCGTCCAGGTCGCCCACACCGAGTCCCCATCGCACGTAGGAGCGCCCGTCCGGCGTTCCTTTGAGGTCGGTCTCGTACATCTGCGGGGTGGCGAGCCGACCGTCCGCGCCTTGGGCAAGCACATAGAGGCGTTGGTCGTACCTGGGGTTCATGGCTCCGGCGGTCGTCACCACGACGTCATTTCGGCCGTCGCCGGTGACGTCGGCGACGGCAATGAGGTCCGGTGACGACAGGATTCCCTGCATGGCCTCGGCTCGAGCAAACGGGGGATCCGTCAAGGCACCCGCACGTCCCTGGCCGCCGATACCCATCGACGCTGCCGTCACAAGTATGGCGACCATGCGGTGCCACATCCGCCGCGACACCATGGGTCCTCCGCTCTCCGCTTCAACAGGCTTTCGGGCATCATCGCGCCCGGTCACTGCGCTGGGTCGCTGATCGGAGACTGTTGGGCAATTGTTGGGTTCGAGCTGCGCGGACGCCGCAGGGCGTCGGGAAGCGGTCATGTGGCCGCCCTGATGTGGCCCCGACTGGACGGCCCTTGATCCCTGCGCTTGACGCAGCCATCTCCGCCGGACGCTCCGGCACGAGGCCGGACGGGTGCCTACCCGGCCGAGGGCTGTCCTCCCCAAGGCGCGCCACAACAGCTCGACGACGAGCTCCACCACTCCGAACGCCTGACCCGCGGCGGTCGCACCGGCTCACCGAGGACTGCACCGGCGATCGACCCCGGTTGGGCCCGGCGATCCCGTCTCGTAGCCCGACGGGCATGACATCCAGGGCTCGGTTCACGCCGATGGTCGTCGTCGTCGCAAGTCTGTTGACGGCCACGTGCGGCGGCTCCGGGGGTCCCAGGTCCCCGGTTCCGGTGTCACACGAGGCGGTCACCTTCCAGTTCGGCGACGTCATGGCGTCAGGTGAGCTGGACTACCCGACCGGCGTCACGCACGCCCCGGTCGCGGTCCTGGTCCCCGGACCCTCGCCCGAGGACATGAACGCCGACATCGGCACGGACACCGTCCCCAAGTCCCACATCCTCCTCGAGATCGCCGACTACCTCACCGAACGCGGCTATGCCGGGGACGGACCACCCGAAAGTGGCGCAGGTCGAGCGTGCCCACCTCGGCCAC
>JALYYN010000159.1 GCA_030946525.1 Actinomycetota bacterium
CCGGCGATGGTAACTGGCGGCGGTCTCCTCGCTGCTAAGTTAAAGAGCCGCGGGGCTGTAGCTCAGCTGGCAGAGCACTTGCATGGCATGCAAGGGGTCAGGGGTTCAAATCCCCTCAGCTCCACAGGAAAAGCCCAGGTCAGAGGGGGTGTCCCGGCAGGCGGCGTCGGGGCACCCAAGGCCCAGGCCGCGGACAGGCCGCGGGAGCAGTCAGCCAGCAGAACGGTGACCCTCGTCCCAAGTGTCTTCGAGGGCGATTCGGATGCGCTCGCGGAGGTTCGGGAACAGGTGCCCGTAGGTGTTGATCGTCGTCTGGATGTTGGTGTGGCCGAGGTGCTCCATGACCTCGTACTGCTGCGCGCCCTTGGCGATGAGCAGCGCCACGCAGGTGGCGTAGGTCGTGGAATCGCAGGGTTGACGTGGCGGCTGGCGTCGCCGTCGGCGGCCGGTTCAGGTCGGCGCTGATGGCGCTGTGCTTCGTGCGGCCGGCAGTCGCCTGGCAAAATCTCATATGGTGGCCAGGCTGCGGGCCGTAAGTGCAACTTGGCTCCAGAAGCTCGAAGATCGCCAAGATGCCGCTGCGCAGGCCGAAGTTGAGGGCATCGGTGCAATCGGCACGCAGGCGGTCTGTTCTGTGCTGCCGGCTGGTCGAGCCCAGCCCGTAGGGGTTCAGAAGGGCCGACTTCGACTGGCCCGTGACGCTGTGTCGTGGGAGCACGGGCCGTCGAGCACGATGATGCCGGTGACGATCGGGCGAGCCGAGCTCAAGGCGACTTCGGTGGGCTCGCGCGGTCTGTTCTGGCGGCGTGGCTCGCTCATCCTCGATACCGAGCGGGGATCGGCGATCTTCGTCACGACCGCTCGCTTCGATCGCCTCTTGCAGGGCGTTGAACAGCTGGGCTATCCGGCCCCGCGACTCGCAACGGAATAGTCCGGCCATCCCACATCGGACAGCGGGTTACCCCGCCGACAGCAAGCGGGTAAGCGTCAGCTCAATTGCCTCGGTACCGAAGAACGCGCTGTCAGGGAGTCTCAGCCGCTCGTAGTCCTCGATGGTCATACGCTCCGAGCCAGTCCAATGCAGCGAGTCGTCGAAATGTCGTCGCTCTGGTGGCTCGTCGCGATAGCGAAAGCCAAAGTCGGGTACCGGCCAATCCTCCCGCCGCCACGATGGCAGGGTGCCGAGAACGGGCCAGGTGCCGTCGACGATGCGGGCCTCGCTGAAGTAGGCAACGGTCACTGCGTCCTCCGACCTGTGCCCCCGCACGTCGTCGAGCACTGGTCGGTCAGTTCGGCGAGGCCCGAAGAAGTATCCGAGGAGACCCCCTTCGCCGCCCCGTCTGGCAACGAGCCCGAGGCCCCAGCCACCGTTGCGAAGGGGCACCACTACCCAGGAGCCCTCTGAGCACGACACCTTCGGTCCACCGGCCGCCGACACAAATCTCTGCTGTCCAGTTCTCAGGTCGATGTGCACCTCCGCTGCGCCCGGCGGGCCGTACCGCCTGACGACTGCGTGGCCGGCGGCAGCGACAGGTTCTGAAGGAGCGGGGCGACCACCTGAAACAGCGCGTCGGCGCTAGGACCGTAAATGAACAGGGTCGCGCCGCCCCCGCCGATCTCGTTCCCGTCGAACTCGCCGAGGCCGCCCTCGGTGACCGCAGCAGAAAGCAGGTCTTCAATGGTGTCGAGCTCGAAGTCGTCCGGGACCGTCGAAGGAATGAGGACCAGCACTGCCTGCTCGCTCACGGAGCGCTCCTGTCCCTGTTCCGGTGAGTGGCCGCGGGTAGCTCACCGAGCCGACCTTAGGACCGCCGGGCAGGATGTGCCGGATTGTCTCGGTCGGTTTGCGGCAGGCCGGCCGGTATCTGACGCGAGCGGCCGATCCCGGTCGCTCCAACGTGTTACATTGGCACACGATGGCCGACGGCCTCGACTGGCTACCTGACGATGGCGTCCTTCTCACCAGGGAAGACCTCGAGCGGATCTTCGTCGCTCTTCGAGCGCTGATCACTGGCACTGCGCAACTCGAACCGAACCGCGCATATGCCGTCGACATCGCCGTGACCATCACCCGGGCCCTCGAACGCAACTTTGGAGACGATTGATGGCGAAGCCCAAGTCGATCCAGTGGCTGGAGGAACAGACCGGCCAGAACATCCCGTACGCGACCGAGAAGCAGGCATCCGAGGCGCGTGAACGCCACTTGTCCGTGCGCGTCGATCGTGCCACGGCAGCTGCCCTTGATGCGATGGCGACCGAGCGCGGCGCGACCGTCTCCCAGTTGGTTCGGGAACTCCTTGCCCACGCGGTGGCGGAGCGCCAGAGCACTGTCGGCATGGATGCTCAGGCCCTCGTGGACCGTCTCGCTGCAGACGTCGCCGAGGTCCGTCGCAGACTCGCGGGCTGACGCCAGCAGTCGAGTACCGAGGAGAGCTGAAGGTTGCCGGTACCGATGGGCAGTACGTGCCGGATGGTGTCGGTTCGGGCGCCCCCCCAGCCATGAGGTATCGGCGACGCCCTGGGTTACCGCCCGCTGACCAGCTGAGGGCCCCCTTCCCCTCCCGAGGCAGAACAGCCATCGGGGTGGCGGAATGGAGATCCGCACTGATTGGAGGAGCTCCATGCCCACCGACACGACCATCGTTAAGCCGACCGCACCCCTCGGCGGGATGGGACCCGAACAGCGCCGGCGCCACCGCCACCACCACATGGCGGCGGGCGAAGACCTTGCGGGCGGCCAGGGGGCCGTCGGGGCCAGGGCCTTGGTCACCACTTCCCGCTCGCTCGCCGGTGCCGGCCGGCGGTGGTGGGGCCGGTGCTCCGTGACCGCCCGCTGCATGGCCTCGATGCTCCATCCCACCGCCTCGATCTCACCCCGCCAGCGGGCCATGAGGTCCTCGACAGGTTCGTGGCGCTTGTGAGCCCGGGTGTTGCGGGCCACGATCCCCTTGGCCCGATAGGACGAGTAGCCCAGGCGGTCCATCTCGGCGTCGATCTCCGCTGTCCGCTTGGAGTGGACCTCCATGACCTCCTCGGGGATGCCGGCGATGCGCCAGTGGCCGAGCTTTCCCGACGGGCCATCGTCGCGTTCGATGCCGTAGCCCAGGGCCACCGCTTCGTGGGCGGCGGCCATACGGCCGAACATGGTGGCGGCGTGGAGGTGCTCTCGCAGCAAGGCGGTGTGGGCGCCCTTCCAGCCGCCCTTGCCGTCGGCCATGTGGACGAGGTTCGCGACCAGCACGTGGTCATGGGGGTTGGGGTCGCCGGCCCGAGAAGTGGCGTGGCGGGTGACGGCGTAGACGAGTCCACCGGTTCGGGTGGTCACTGCGGCGTCGCCCCGCCGGCCGCCCTGCTGGATGACCAGCCGGTCCAGGTAGGCCAGCGTGGCGTCACGCTCAGCATCCAGGATGCGGTGCATGTGCTCGGCCCGTCCGATCACCCCCAGCTCGGCCACCGACTTGTGGGCGGCGATGACCAGTTCCATGCCGGGACGGCGGGTGCGCACCAGGCGCTCACCGGTGGTCGGGTCCACGGCGCCCCCGGGGCCGTAGAGGGCGTGGAACTGCTCCGAGGTCACGGGGCCGGACAAGCCGAGGGCGGCCACCCCCGAGCCGCCCCACACCAACGGCGTCTCGCCCCGGGAGGCGTAGTAGGCCAGGGCCTGGCCGGGGTGGTCGTCGAGTTGGCTCCCATCATCGCCATGAACGCCATCGGGCACCCGACCCGCAGGCTCCGCCTGCAATCGTCTACCGAGGCCTGCTGCCTCTGTTGCCCTACTACTGGTGTGATTGCCGGCGGTCCGCGACAGATACGCGTCCTGTCGCGACAGGAGGGATTGCGCACCAGTAGTAGCGAGTGCAGGGGCATCGACGTGCCCCGCAGGAAGGCGACGGGAGTGTGAAGCACGCGCAGCTACCGCATCTCATCGACATCACGGTCCTGGCCGAGCACCTCGGCGTGCCGGTGCGGCACGTCCGCCAGCTGGTGGCCGACCGACGGATTCCCTTCCACAAGTGGGGGCACCTGATCCGCTTCGACGGCGCCGAGGTCGCCGAGTGGCTGGGCCGGCACAAGTTCCCGGCCGAAGACGACGGTGTGTCCCCCGGTCCTGGCACAATGACGGGCCTTCCCCGTGGTTCCCGGAGGAGGAGCGGCGTGCAGCAGGACGACAGGGGTATGAGCGGTTCCGGCAGGCGGGCCTGACGTGGCATCGATCTCGAAGACCGCGCAGGGCCGGTGGAGGGCGCGGTACCGCTCGCCGGACGGCCAGAGCCGGTCACGAACCTTCATCGCGAAGGCCGACGCCCGCCGCTTCCTCGACCGCGTCGGAGCGGACATGCAACAGGGCCGGTGGGTCGACCCCAGCCTCGGGCGCATGCTCCTGAGCGAGTGGGCGGAGATCTATCTCCAGACCGCGACGGAACTCGACCCCAACACCCGCTTCACGTACCGGCGAGACCTGACCCGCAACATCCTGCCGAGGTTCGGGTCACGAGCGCTCTCGGCCATCCGTCCTGTCGACATCCGGCTGTGGCTGGCCGACGAGCTGAAGAGCGGGATCGCACCGAGCTCGGTCCACCGCCACTTCCGGGTGCTCCGCCGGGTGCTCAATGTCGCCGTGGCCACCGAACTGCTCCAGCGCCCGCCGTGCGACGGCGTGAAGGCGCCGTCAGTGTCGGCGACAGAGATGCGGTTCCTCACAGCGGCCCAGGTGTACCTGCTCGCCGAGGCCATCACGCCGGCGTTCCGGGCCCTCGTCTACACCGCCGCCTACACCGGCATGCGCTGGGGTGAGCTGACGGGCCTCCGCCGGGCTCGGCTCGACCTGTCGACCCGCACGCTCTACGTCGTGGAGCAGATCGCCCGGATCGACGGCCAGTGGATCCGCAAGGCGCCCAAGACCAAGGCCGGCCGCCGGCGGGTAGGCCTGCCCGCCGGAGTGGCCGATCTCCTGGCCGAGCACCAGGCCGCTTACTCCTCGCTGGGCGAGGACGGGCTGGTCTTCCCGAACCGGGCAGGGAACCCAATCCACCCGTCGAGCTTCAACACCGCCCACTGGAAGCCGGCCAAGGCTGATGTCGGACTTGAGGGCCTGCGGTTCCACGACCTCAGACACACCGCCGTTGCCCTGGCCATCGCCCAGGGCGCCCACCCGAAGGCGATCCAGGCCCGGATGGGCCATTCGAGCGTCCAGGTGACCCTCGACCGCTACGGCCACCTCCTCCCGGAACTGGATGCGGACATCGCCGCAGGCCTCGACCAGACGTTCCGGGCGTCGATGATCCTGCTCCCCGGAGGCCGCTCGGACACCCCCGAGGACACGGCGAGGACACAGAGGACACAGAAAGGACACGAAAAAGGGGTCTCTGGAGGGGTCCAGACGTCAGTCAGGGGCACTCCGAAAGGTGCCCCTGACCTGCGATTATACAGGTCAGGGGCGCTTGAGGCGGCGAGCGGAATCGAACCGCTGTACAGGGCTTTGCAGGCCCTTGCCTAAACCACTCGGCCACGCCGCCGCCGGCGCCAGTCTAGTGGCACCGGCTGCGGCTGCGGCTCGGGCTCAGTCGGGCTCGGAGCTCGAGCCCGCCATGTGAGCAGTCGGGCTCGGGGCCCGGGCCGTTGCCCTGGTACCGGGTCCCGTGCGTCGTCTCCGCAGCGTAGGAGTGCATGGTGCAGGCGATGTGACGGTCGTTCGCCTCGGTGCGGTCGAGGCGGAAGCCGGACTCCATCGAGGGCCGGTTGACGATGAACGACAGGCCCGTCGTGTGCTTGGTGTAGCGGGCGTTGCACCCGTTCACCTTGATGTAGTGGTTCGGGCAGGCCTCCCGGCAGGCCGTGACCTCGGTGAAGCAGGCCGCAGCGTCCTGGGTGTCGAACATGGGCATGCCCCACATCTCCCAGTGGATGTTGCTGGGTGCGGGTCGTCGGTGAACTCCACCGAGACCGCCCACCCCTGGTCGATGCAGTACTGGATCTGCGCCTTGATTCGATCCTCGTCGGTGGGGTCGGGCAGGGTCGAGAACGTTCCTTGTTTGATACGCATCTGAGCTCCTTCCTCAGCTCGTCGGCGTCGGGGTGGACGTCGGGCGTGTCGGTGGACTCGTAGTTGAAGCTGATCTCGCCCCGCCGTCTTCTTGAGGATGCCCTCACCCTCTTCATGAAGTCGCGACCCTCGTTTCGGGCCTTGATCATCGCCTCGACGGCGACCCGGTCGCACTCGGCGCCCGCTCGATACCCATGGGGTGGCCGATGGAGCCACCACCGAACTGAAGGACGACGTCCTCACCGAGGTACTGGAGGAGCTGGTGCATCTGGCCGGCGTGGATGCCGCCCGATGCGACGGGCATGACGCCCGGCATGGACTGCCACGACCGGTCCAAGGAGATGCCGTTTTGCGTGTTGACCGGGACGAAGTCGTACCGCAGGGTGCCGTCGTAGCCGGCGATCATGTTCGGGTCGCCCTCGAGCTTGCCCACGACGGTGCCGGCGGGGATGAGGTCGACACCGGCCGTGCGGCACCACTTGGAGATGACCCGGAAGCTGACCCCCGTGGGTTCTTCTGGCGGGTGTAGGTGCCATGGCCGGCCCGATGGAGGTGGAGCATCGTGCCGTTGGACCGGGCGTACTTGGCCATGGACTGCATGGCCGTTAGCCGATGGTGAGGTCGAGCGCTGCGCCGACCTCCCCCGCCTCCGCGCCTGGCACGTGGTGGCCCGCGCCGAGGAGCACCTGCCGGGAACCGCCGAGCTGTTTCTGGCCCACCTGGCGGGCGACGGGTTCACCCTGGTCCGGGAGCCCTCACCGGGCTAACGTCGCCCCGACGAAAGAACCCCTGACCAGGAGGAACACCACGACATGAGCGCCACCGATCTCGCCGCCGTCGCCAAGGCGATGGTCGCTCCGGGCCGGGGCGTCCTGGCGGCCGATGAGAGCAACGCCACGATCACCAAGCGTTTCG
>JALYYN010000171.1 GCA_030946525.1 Actinomycetota bacterium
CGCCGAACAGCCACGCAGGCCGGCCCAGCTCGTCGAACTCGGGCAGCGGCGCGAGGCCGTTCAGGAAGAGCAGCACCGCGGCCGCGGTCTCGATGTAGTTGTCGCCGATCGGCGAACACCCAGGGACGTTGACCACCGGCACGCCGAAGGCCGAGCGGTAGTCCTTACCCAGGTAGTCCATCATGCCCATCGCGTTGGTCACGTTGCCCTTGGCCGCCGGGATGCCGCCCCACGTGGCGCAGGTACCGATGGCGACCACGGCAGCCGCACCGGGCGCCAGCCGGTCGAGCCACTCGAGACTCGTGATCTGGCGGCCGGTCTCCGGGTCCTCGCCGAGGCCCATCCAATAGCCGTCGCCGGAGAGCGACTCGTCCATGATCGAGCCCTCCCACGTGATGACGTATGGGGCGTCGAGCTCGCCGCGCTCGGCCATGAAGAGGTTGTGGGTCCATTCCGGGCCCACCTCGGTGGAGACCACGGTGTGGATCAGCTCCACCCGGGGCAGGCCGGGGATGATGCCGGCGAGGAGGTGCTCCACCCGGGGGTGGGTGGCGGCGGTCACCGACACGGTGCAGCCGTCGCAGGAGCCACCGACCATCCAGATCAGATAGATCTTCTCCAGCGGGCCGAGGCGGATGAGCGAGCTGTCGGGCTCCACCGCCCGGGAGCGGATGCCGATGGGGGCCATCGGGTCGAGCGGGTTGTCACGCCAGTTCTCGATGTCCGGTGCGCTGGCGGGAGCGACGGTGCGCTCGTTGCCGCGGTCCGGGACGATCTCCTGGGTCCTCGAGGTCGACCGTCGTGTCCTGACTTCTGCCATTCGCTCGCTCCTCCGGATCGGGTGTGTGCGACGCCCGGTACGTGTGCTCCATCTGTGTCAAAAACTTATAGATGTAGATTACCTCTACCGAATCGTGATTTCAGGTGGAATCTTTCGTCTCGGAGCGATGACGGCGGTGCGACACTGGATCCATGGCTGACCAGACGCTGTTGAGCGACACGACGTCGAGCGGGCCGGCCTCGCGGGAGCGGGCCCACGGGGTCACCGAGGTCGACGTCCCGGGCGAGGTGGCCGGCGTCGCCGAGGTCATGGCCCGCACCTCCCTCGCCCTGGCCCGGCGGTTCTCGGCGGGGGCGACCATGTGGTGCGTCTCGCCCGAATGGCCCTTCCACGCCCGGCATGTGGCCGTGGAGTTCGTCCACCCCGTCATCGTCGGCAAGCGCGCACTGCCGGCGGTGATCGTGCCCGCGGGCGCCGACCCCGTGGCCCGCCTGCGCGCGTCGGTCCGTCCCGGCGACATCGTGGTCGCCCTGGCCGACGCCGGCGACGCCCGCATCATCGAGGTCATGCGCCGCGGAGATGCGTGGGGCATCGAGACGGTCTGGATCGGCGCCGGGTCCGACCGCCCGCCCGTGGGCGCCGCCAACCACGTGATCTGGCTGGGCACCGACGACCCCCTTGCTGCCTCCGAGCGCTTCGTGCGGATCTACCACTTGCTCTGGGAGCTGACACACGTCTGCTTCGAGCACCCAGGGCTGCTGAAGGCGGAGCCCGAGTGCACTGCTGACGGTGAGGTCGGCTCCGTGTGCATCACCTGCTCCGACCAGGGCCGGCCGGCCGAGGTCGTCTCGGTGGCGGGCGACGAGGCGGTCGTGCGCACCGCTGACGGACAGGAGCGCATCGACGTGTCGCTCATCGACACTCCGTCGCCGGGCGACCTGGTCCTCGTCCACGCCGGCTTCGCCATCCGCTGAAAGGAGGCAGCCCGATGAGCCCCGAGACCACCGACTTCCTGTACCCCTTCATCGAGGGGGACGAGACCGACGCCGACGCGCTGTTGGAGGATCTGGCCCGCTCGGCGGAGGGCAAGTGGCAGGTGAGCACCGCGGTGCGGACCGCCACCCTCGCCGCCTGCGCAGGTCAGATCGACGGGGTGGCGGCGGCCATGGCGTCCCGCTTCCGTGCCGGGGGGCGGCTGTTCACCTTCGGCAACGGCGGCAGCGCCACCGACGCCGAGGCCGTCGCCCACCTCTACACCGAGCCCCCGGCCGGCCGGCCCCTGCCCGCCCGGTCCCTCGCCGACGACCAGGCCGTGCTCACCGCCCTCGGCAACGACGTCGGCTTCGAGCTGGTCTTCTCCCGCCAGCTGATCGCCCACGGCCGTCCCGACGACATCGCCATGGGCTTCTCCACCAGCGGCAACTCCGAGAACCTCATGCGGGCCTTCGCCGAGGCCCGTAAGCAGGGGATGCTGACCGTCGGCGTCGCCGGCTCCGACGGGGGACGCATGGCCGCGGTCGACAGCCCGGTCGAGCAGTGCCTGGTGGCCCGCTCCGACAGCGTGCACCGCATCCAGGAGGCGCAGGCCGCCCTCATCCACGCCCTGTGGGCCGCGGTGCAGGAGGAGCTCCGGCAATCGTCCTGACGCCGAACCGGTGACGGTAGACGGCGCTCCATGCCGGTGACCGTCACCGGTTCAAGGGGGTCAGGCGGGTTTGGGACCGATGGTGAGCGGGGCCCGGCAGGTGCAGAGGGCCTCCTCGCACCGGTGCAGGCCCTCGTTGGCGGCCAGCCGGTCGAGCACGCCCTCCAGGGTGCTGCGGAGTGACTGCATCTCGGCGATGCGCCGGGCGGTCTCGGCCAGCTTTCCCTCGACGAGGGCGGCCAGCTCCGGATGATGGTCGCCGCAGCACCCCTCGGCCACGTGGAGGAACTCCTTGGCCTCGGTGAGGCTGAGGCCGAGCACCTTGGCCCTGTTGACCAGCTCGATGCGCCGCAGGGCGTCGTCACCGTAGAGCCGGTAGCCGGCGTCGGTGCGCCCGGCCGGCTCGACCAGGCCGATCTCCTCGTAGAGGCGGAGGGCCTTGCGGGTCAGGCCGGTGCGCCGGCCCACCTCGGACACCCCCAGGAGCGGTTCGCCGATCGTCTGCGAATCAGCCATCTGCCCATGGTACAACTCGTCCTGTATGAGGCTGGCCCTAAGGGCCGGCATCGACAACCCGGCCCCGGAGGCCGGAACACGATGGTCAGGAGGCGGGTCCGTAGGGCTGGCCACCGTTGTCGTAGCAGTCGACGTGGTAGTGCTCGACCCGAGTCCAGACGCCGTCGGTGTACACGTTGGCTATCACCTGCATCAGCCGGCTCTTGGCCCGGAACTTGACCGGCAACCGGCAGATGGCGCACGTCGCCGTATTGCCGGCCTCGATGAGGCGCGTCACCGCACGACTGGTGAAGGTGCTCTGTAGCGTCATGTGGGACGTATCGGCACCCCGCTGTCGGGGGTTGAGGGAATCCCCCCGTGGGGCTTGACGGCGACGCCTGCTTCGTGTCAAGTTTCCGGGCGTCGGGGCTCGGGGTGCGTCCGCCGTGCACCCCAGCCCCGGCTTCCTCGTTGTCCGCCCGCCTCGCCGGGCCGTCGGCGGAGGACCCGGGCTCAGCCCGAGGCCGGGCGGAACGACGACTCGAATCGGGCGAAGAACGGCTGCACGGCCGACCAGTTGATGGCCGTCGTCTCGAAGTTCAGCGCGAACGCGTGCTGCCCGGTGACCACGCCGAGGTCGATGTTGTGGAGGTCCACGTTGTGGCCGCCGCCGTCGAGCTTGGTGTAGGCGAACTCCCACTCGGCGGCGTCGAGGCCGTGGAACGACTTGGGTTCGAGGCGGATGCGCCGGTAGCCGGGCTGCTCCTTGATGAACCCCTTCTCCAGGTCGAGCCAGCCCTGCAGGGCGGACACCGCCGACGACGGCTGGGCCACGACGCGCAGCGCGGCCGCCGAGGCCGGATGGCGGAAGTCGGTGTAGATGCCGTCGCGGGTGACGATCCAGTCCGCCGGGTAGTCGATGTGGAAGCCGGTGGCAGGGTCGGTGTACGCGGTCCACTTGACCGCGGCGATGGCCTCGGCCGCCGGGCTGTCGTTGCCGAAGATGCGCCGCCCGTTGGTCACCAGGAGGGCGACCATGACCGCCATCGTCAGCACGCACAGGGCGACGGTCCACAGGCTCTGCTTCTTGAGCACCGGCCAGGGCGGAGGCGGCTCGGCGTCCCCGTGCACGGACTCCACCGGCGGCGGCGGCCGGCCCGGGTCCGGTGAGAACATCCGGGCCAGGGCCTCTCGCGGCGCCAGCGGCGGCGGCCCGTCGTCGGCAGGAAGCGCCGGTTCGGGGTCGGCCGTGGCCGCGGCGGCGTCGGTGGGGCCCCACAGGGGTCCCGTCGCGCCTGCCTCGGGCGCGTCCGCGGCCAGGTCCTCCGGTGAGCGGGTGGCCTCCGACGGCTGGGCCCCGGACGCCTCGGGCGACGATGCTGCAGCGGCCCCGGCCGGGGTGCCCCAGCGGGCGACTTCCGCGTCCAGGCCGGCGTCGACGGCGGATCCGGTGTCGTCGGCCAGGTCGAGCCACGCAATGGCGTCGTGGGCCGGCGGCTGCTCCGCCACGGGCCCGCCCGCCTCGGGGACCGGTCGCCCGGCTGCGTCCTCCAGGAGGGCGCGGAGCTCGTCGGTTCCCGCCCGGGCCGACGGATCGCGGACCAGCGTGGCGTCGAGGACGGGCGTCAGGGCGCCGGCGCGGAAGGCGGGCCGGGGGGACCCGGTGGCCATGGCGGTCAGGATGGCGGTGGGGTTGGTGCCGGTGAAGGGCGGCACGCCCTCGACCGCGAAGTAGAGGACGGCGCCGAGCGACCAGATGTCGGCCTCGGGGGTGCCGGCCTGCTCCGGCGCCATGAACGACACACCCCCGACGTTGCCGTTGGAGGCGACGGCAGGGTCGCCGATCAGGGAGGAGATGCCGAAGTCGGCGACCCGGACCCCGCCGGCGGCGGCGTCGACGACGAACACCTTGGTCGGCTGCAGGAAGCGGTGGACCATGTCCTGGCTGTGGGCGGCCCCGAGCACGTCGAGCAACTGCAGCCCGATGGCGGCGACGACGGTGGGCGGCAGCGGGCCACGCGTCGCCACCAGCTGGGCGAGGGTGGGGGCGTCGATCAGCTCGGTGACGACCCACGGCCGGTCGCCGTCGTCGACCACGTCGACGATGTGCGCCAGTCCCGGGTGCTCCACCGCCGCCATGGCCCGGGCCTCACGCCGGACGCGTGCGGCCAGGGCGCGGCGCTGCATGTGGTCGAGCGGATCCGGGAAGCGCAGCTCCTTCACCGTGACGTACCGCTCGGTGATGAGATCCTCGGCCCGCCAGAGGATTCCCATGCCACCCTCCTCGATGGCGTCGAGAAGGCGGTACCGGTCGTCCACCACGCGGCCGGCAGTGACAACGCCCGGCATGTGGGCAAAGGGTAGCCCGGTCGGCAGCGGCGGGGAGGCCAGCGGGCCCGGGCACGTAGACTGGGACCTGATGTCACAGGAGCGGCAGGCGAGCTTCGGCCCGAACGCCTGGTTGGTCGACGAGATGTACGACCGGTACCGGGCCGACCCCGCCTCGGTCAGCGAGAGCTGGCAGGACTTCTTCCACGACTACCGCCGCGAGGGCGAACCGCCCACCGCCGCCACTGCGGTCGACGCAGGCGGCACGGCGGTGGTCCCTGCGACGGCGCCGCGCCCGGCCGCTCCGTCCGGGCCGGCCACCGGCGACGACGCCGAGGTCCTCCGGCCGCTCCGGGGCGCCGCCGCCCGCCTCGTCGCCAACATGGAGGCCAGCCTCGGCGTCCCGACCGCCACCAGTGCCCGCGTCATCCCCGCCCGCCTGCTCGAGGTGAACCGCAAGGTGCTCAACGGCCACCTGTCGCGCATCGGCGGCGGCAAGGTCAGCTTCACCCACCTGATCGGCTACGCGGTGGTGCGTGCCCTCGACGCGGTGCCGGCCATGCGCTCGGTGTACGTCGGGCCGGCCGACAGCGACGGGGCCGGCGCGGTCCGCCGCCCGCCCCACGCCGGCCTCGGCCTGGCCATCGACGTCGCCAAGGCCGACGGTTCACGGACCCTGCTCGTCCCGTGCATCCCCGACGCCGACGCCCTCGACTTCGCCGCCTTCCACGCCGCCTATGAGGACGTGGTGCGCCGGGTCCGCAACAACCGGATCGCCCCGGACGACTTCGCCGGCGTCACCATGACCCTCACCAACCCGGGCACGATCGGCACCGTCTCGTCGGTGCCCCGCCTCATGCCCGGCCAGAGCGTGATCGTCGGGGTGGGGGCCCTCGGCTGGCCGGCGGAGTTCGCCGGCGCCGACCCCCGGGTGATGGCCCAGCTCGGGGTGTCCAAGGTGCTGACCCTCACGTCGACCTACGACCACCGGGTCATCCAGGGCGCCGAGTCCGGGCTCTACCTCCAGCGCGTCGAGCAGCTCCTGCTGGGCGCCGACGGGTTCTACGACGAGGTCTTCCGCTCACTGTCGGTGCCCTACGAGGCGGTGCGCTGGCGCCCGGACTCCAACCCCCTCGACCACCTCATGGGCGACGGGGGCGCGCAGCGGGAGAAGCACGTCCACGTCCAGACCCTCACCAACATGTACCGGGTGCGGGGCCACCTCATCGCCGATCTCGATCCGCTGTCATGGAAGGAGCCCCACACTCACCCCGAGCTCGACCCGGCCACCTACGGGCTGACCATCTGGGACCTCGAGCGCGAGTTCTTCGTCGACGGTGTGGCCGGGCGCAAGACGATGCCTCTCGGCGACCTCCTCGGCATCCTGCGCGACGCGTACTGCCGGCGGGTCGGCGTCGAGTACATGCACATTCAGGAGCCCGACCAGAAGCGCTGGATCCAGGAGCAGGTCGAGGGTGTCCACACGTCGCTGTCCACCGCCGAGCAGCTCCACATCCTCGACCGGCTCAACGCCGCGGAGGCCTTCGAGCGGTTCCTGCACACCAAGTACACCGGTCACAAGCGCTTCGGGCTGGAGGGGGCCGAGAGCCTGATCCCCCTGGTCGACGAGGTCCTCGACCTGGCCGCGGTGGCCGGCTACCACGAGGCGGTGCTGGGCATGGCCCACCGGGGCCGGCTCAACCTGCTGGCCAACATCGTGGGCAAGTCGTTCCGCCAGATCTTCCGCGAGTTCGAGGGCGACCTCGACCCTTCCACCACCCAGGGCACCGGGGACGTGAAGTACCACCTGGGCGCGGTGGGCAAGTTCGTGGGCCGATCGGGCCAGGGCCTGCCCGTCACCCTCGCGTCCAATCCGTCGCACCTCGAGGCCGTCGACCCCGTCGTGGAGGGCATGGTCCGGGCCCGGCAGGATCTCATCGACGACCCGGAAGCGTTCGGCGCCCTGGCCGTCCTCATCCACGGCGACGCCGCCTTCGCCGGCCAGGGCGTGGTCGCCGAGACCCTCAACCTCTCGGCGCTGCGCGGCTACCGGATTGGCGGCACCATCCACGTCGTCGTCAACAACCAGCTCGGCTTCACCACCGCCCCCGCCGAGGCGCGCTCGTCCGTCTACGCCACCGACGTGGCCAAGATGGTCCAGGCGCCGATCTTCCACGTCAACGGCGACGACCCCGAGGCGTGCGTCCGTGTCGCCCGCCTGGCCTTCGGCTTCCGCCAGCGGTTCCACAAGGACGTGGTCGTCGACATGGTGTGCTACCGCCGCCACGGGCACAACGAGGGCGACGACCCGTCCTACACCCAACCCCTCATGTACAAGCGCATCGAGGCCCGCCGCTCGGTGCGCAAGCTCTACACCGAGACCCTCGTCCGCCGGGGCGACATCTCCCTGGAGGAGGCCGAGCGGGCCCTCGACGACTTCCTGGCCCGGATGCAGACCGCCTTCGAGGAGACCCGCCACTCGGCCCCGCCGTCGCCGTCGGCGACGTCCGACGCGGCTGCCGTGACAGGCCCCAGCCTGCTGCTCCCCGTCGACACCAGCGTGGAGGGGGCCGTGCTCGACCGGGTGGTCGAGGTCATGCACGCCACCCCCGACGGTTTCACCATCCACCCCAAGCTGGCCCGCACGCTGGACGCACGCCGGCAGCTGTACGTCGACGGCCAGGTCGACTGGTCCCTGGCCGAGGCGTTGGCCTTCGGCACCATCCTGGCCGAGGGCACCGACGTGCGGCTTTCCGGCCAGGACTCGCGGAGGGGGACGTTCTCCCAGCGCCATGACGTCCTCGTCGACTACCGGACCGGCGCCGAATGGCTGCCGTTGTCGGGCATGAGCCGCGGTGGCGGCAAGCTGTGCATGTACGACTCGCTGCTGTCGGAGTACGCGGCGCTGGGCTTCGAGTACGGCTACTCCACCGTCCACGGCGAGGCGCTGGTGGCATGGGAGGCCCAGTTCGGCGACTTCGCCAACGGCGCCCAGATCGTCATCGACCAGTTCATCACCGCCGGCCAGGGCAAGTGGGGCCAGGCCTCGGGCCTCGTCCTGCTCCTGCCCCACGGCTACGAGGGCCAGGGCCCGGAACACTCCTCCGCCCGCCTCGAGCGGTTCCTGACCCTCTGTGCCGGCGACAACCTCCAGGTGGTCAACCCCACGACCGCGGCCCAGTACTTCCACCTGCTGCGCCGCCAGGTCCGCCGCACCGTGCGCCGCCCCCTCGTCGTGCTGACGCCCAAGTCGCTGCTGCGGGCCCGTCACGCCCGGTCACCCGTCGACGAGCTGTCGTCCGGGCGCTTCCGGGAGGTCCTCGACGACCCCCAGTACGTGCACGGGCATGACGGGCTCGTCGACCCCTCGGCGGTCCGGCGGGTGGTGCTGGCGTCGGGCAAGGTGGCTTACGACGCCATGGCGCAGCGCGACGAGCACGGGCTGGCCGCCGCCGTGGTGCGGGTTGAGCAGCTCCATCCCTGGCCCGACATGCTCGTGCTGGACACGCTGTCGCGCTATCCGAACGCCCGTGAGGTGGTGTGGCTCCAGGAGGAGCCGGAGAACATGGGCGCGTGGACCTTCGTCCACGGCCGCCTGCACCGGCTGCTCCGCGACGACCATGTGCTGCGTCACGTCAGCCGGCCCGAGTCGGCCAGCCCGGCGTCGGGCAGCCAGACCGTTCACCAGCGGGAGCAGGCGGACCTCCTGGCGCGCACGTTCCAGGGCCTGTAGCCGGCGGGATCGCACCCTGCCCTTCCCCGAAATGCTTGACTGAAGACCGCCATGGCACCGAGTCAACCTCTCGTTCCCCGCGTGCCGCCGCCCGCCCGGCGCCCGCCACAGGTCCAGCGGGTGGTCGTCGACGGGTCCAATCTGGCCACCGAAGGACGCAACCTCCCGAGCCTGGCTCAGCTCGACGAGGCGGTGCAGTCCTTCGCCGCCGAGCGCCCGGGCGACGAGATCATCGTCGTCGTCGACGCCTCGTTCGGCTACCGCATCGACGAGTCGGAGCGGAAGGTCTTCGAGGAAGCCGAGGAGGCGGGCGAGATCGTGTCGCCGCCCGCGGGGGCCATCGGCCGGGGCGACGGGTTCCTGCTGCGCATCGCCGACCGCATCGACGCCACCGTCCTCTCCAACGACTCCTTCCAGGAGTTCCACGGCGAGTACCTGTGGCTGTTCGAGGAGGGCCGGCTCATCGGTGGCAAGCCGGTGCCCGGTGTCGGTTGGATCTTCACCCCCCGCACGCCGGTGCGCGGCCCCAAGAGCCGGGTGGCGACGCGCGACGCCGACCGGGCCCGCCGCCGCTCCGCCGCCACGGTCGCCCAGCCCGAACCGGTGGCCGAGGCCATCGCCGAGGCCACCGCGGAGGCCATCGCCCCCGATGCGCCCAAGACGGCGAAGCGTTCCGGCAGCCGGCGGCGGTCGCGTGGCGGCGGCAGCGCGGCGACCGCGGGCGGGGTGGCTGCGTCGGGCGTGGCGGAGTCCGGGCCGCCCGAGGCCATCAACGAGCCGCTGCCGTTCATCACCTTCATCGCCGACCATCCACTCGGTACCGAGGTGGAGGGGACCGTCGAGAGCTTCACCTCCCACGGCGCCTTCGTCACCGCCGGCGGGGCCCGGTGCTACGCGCCGGTCTCCGGCCTCGGCGACCCGCCGCCCCGCAGTGCCAAGGAGGTCCTCAAGAGAGGTGACACCCACACCTTCGTGATCCAGGCCCTCGACCCGCCCCGCCGCGGCATCGAGCTGGCCCTTCCCGGCCTGGCCAAGGTGGCCGGAGCGCCCACCGACGAGACGGTGGAGGCCGAGATCGACGCCGGCGCCCACCCGTCCGGGGAGGGAGAGGCGGAGCCGGAGCCGGAGCCGGCAGCGGTCGCCAAGCCCCGCCGGAGCGGGCGGGCCAGTGCGGCGGCGAAGGCCGCGGCGGCGTCCGCGGCCC
>JALYYN010000199.1 GCA_030946525.1 Actinomycetota bacterium
CGGCCGGGGCGGTTGGCCCTCGCCTTTCTCGTGGCCGAGCGCCACCGGCCTGTGTCGCGCGACGAGCTGGGTGAGGTGGTGTGGGGCGACGCCCTACCACGTTCGTGGGAGCAACTCGTCCGCGGACTGATGTTCAAGCTCCGACGGACTTTGGCCGCCGCCGGGTTGGACCCGGCCGCCGCCCTCACGACGGCGGGCGGGACGTACCAGCTGCACCTTCCAAATGATGCTCTGGTCGACGTGGAGGAGGTCGAGCCCGCGCTGGCTGGGGCACAGAGGGCGCTCACGGCAGGGGACGCTGACCAGGCATACGGAGCAGCCGTCGCCGCCGCGGCGATAGCGTCCCGCCCGTTCCTGCCCGAGGGCGAAGGACCCTGGTTCGATCGCCATCAGCGAGAGCTGCGACAGCTCCGTCTGCGCGCGCTCGAGGCGGCCGCCGAGGCAGCCGAGGCCCAGGGCCGTTGGCCGGAAGCGGTCTCCGCTGCCGAGGAGGCGGTCGGTGAGGAACCGTTCCGGGAATCGGCCTACCTCCGCCTCATGGCCGCCCACGCCAGCGCCGGCAACCGGGGCGAGGCCCTGCGGGCCTACGAGCGGTGCCGCCGCCAACTCGCCGACGAGTTGGGCGTGAGTCCGTCGCCGGCTACCGAGACGGCCTACCTGGCACTGCTGGGCGACGAGTCCGAATCGCCAAGGGGAGGCGACCCAGCCTCGGGCCCGCTGCCGCTTCCTCCCGAGCTGGCTTCCCCGACCACGGGCCTCTTCGTAGGGCGGCGCGCAGAGACGAGCCGTCTTGCCGCCGCCCTGGCGCGGACCGCCACCGAGGGCCGTCAGCTTGTGCTCGTGGCCGGAGAGCCCGGGATCGGCAAGACCACCCTCGTCGCCCACATGGCCCGGGCCGCCCATGTCCAGGGCGCCCGAGTCCTCTACGGCCGGTGCGACGAGGACCTCGGCATCGCTTACCAGCCCTTCGTGGAGGCTCTCAGCTACTACGTGATGACGTGCCCGTCGGGCGAGCTGGCCACCCACCTCGGCACCCATGGCGGGGAGCTGACTCGGCTGGCCCCTTGCCTCAGAGGGCGTGTGCAGCACCTTCCCTCGCCCGCAGTTGCCGGTCCGGAGGAGGACCGGTACCGACTGTTCGAAGTGGTGTCAGGGTTGCTGACTGTGGCGGCTGCGAAGTCGCCGGTCGTCCTGGTGCTCGACGACCTGCACTGGGCCGCTGCGCCGACACTGCTTCTGCTGCGCTACCTGCTCCGAGCAACCGCCGCCGCGTCGACCTCACTCGTCGTGGTCGGCACCTATCGGCATACCGAGATTGGACCTGACCACCCGCTCCTGGCCACGCTCGCTCAGCTGCGAAGAGAGACCGCCGGCGTGGAGCGGATCCTCCTGGAAGGCCTCGACGAGGAGGGGGTGGCCGCCCTCGTGGACGTAGCTGGCGGGCCCATCGATGGCAAGGACGCCCTGGCCCGAGCCGTGCACGCCCACACCGCCGGCAACCCGTTCTTCGTCGGCGAGCTGCTGCGCCACCTAGTCGAAACCGGTGGCCGCTACCGGCGCCAGGGCCGATGGAGCTACTACGAGGACACCGAGGGTCTGGGCGTTCCTGATGGCGTCCGCGAGGTCGTCGCCCGGCGGCTCGCCCGCCTGTCCCCGAGCTCCAACCGAACACTCGTGATGGCCGCGGTGGTCGGTTCGGAGTTCGAGGTCGACCTTCTCGATCGAGTGGTGGAGTCGTCTGACACCGGCTCGGCTCTCGATGGTGTGGAGGAGGCCGCCGCCGCCCACCTGGTCGTGGAGGTGTCGTCAGGGCAGTACCGCTTCGCCCACGCCCTCGTACGCGACACTATCTACTCTGGGCTCAGTGCCACCCGAAGCGCCCGGTTGCACCGGCACGTCGGTGAGGCGATCGAACTCCTTCCCGGCGCCACGCAGGCGCGCCCTGGCGAGCTGGCTCACCATTTCGCCGCCGCGGCGACTGCTGGCGGCGCGGCCAAGGCCGCTGACTATGCAATGGCTGCCGCTCAACTGGCCTTCTCGCAGGCCGCCTGGGAAGACGCCGTCGGCTACCTCGACGCGGGCCTGAAAGCGCTCGACTCCGCCGAGCCGCCCGACTTAGAGCGTCGTTGCGACCTGCTGCTCACTTTGGCCGAGACCTGGGCCCGACACAGCAACCCCCGCAAGTCGAGCGATGCCGCCGCTTTGGCTGGGGAGGCAGCGCGCACCATCGGCTCGGCGGAGCGACTCGGCCGGGCCGCTCGCTGGTACCTCTTCGCCGCGCCATATACCGGCACCGACCTGGTGGCTAGCGCGCTCGAACTGGGCAGCGAGGCCCTCGCCGTCCTGGGCGAGGCCGAGCCGGCGCTGCGGTCACTGATCCTGGCCCGCCTTAGCCTGGTTCAGCGCGCCGACATCTGCACGGCCGAGGCCAACGCCCGCCGGGCCCTGGATCTGGCCCGCCGATCCGGCGACAGCGAAGCACTTGGGGTAGCCCTCGATTCCCTCTGCCAGATCCTGGCGGGCGCGGTCGACACCACCGAGCGGCTCGCCATCGCGGATGAGCTGATGGCTGCTGCGCCCGACGACGGCTGGGACGGCTGGCGTATCGGCCCTCACCACCGGGCCAGGGCACACCTTCGCCTCGGGGACCGGGCCGGGTTCGAAGCCGACGTCGCCACTGCGGAAGCCCTGAGCGCTCGGCACCGGTTCCTCTGGCATCAACGAGAGGGGCTCTGGCCCCGAGTGGTCCTCGCGCTCCTCGACGGCCACTTCGAGATGGCGGAAATGCTGGCAGGCGAGGCCAGGGCCTTGGTGTCGTTGCCGCAGAGAGCCGAGCAAGCCTTCACTGAGCACCTGTTCAGGGTGCGCTTCGAACAGGGCCGGCTGGCGGAGTGCCTGGTCGACCTCGAGACTGCAATGTCGCTCTATCCCGAGAACTCGTCGCTGCAAGCCATGCTAGCGGTGACCCTCGCCGAGGCGGGACGGCTCAATGATGCCCTCCGGGAGTTCGACCGACTTGCCGGCTGCGGGTTCGCCTCTATTCCCCGCGACCTTCGCCCCGTGACGGTCTTCTATTTGGCAGAAGCGGCTGCGACGCTGGACGACCCTGCGCGAAGTGCCGATGTCGCCAGTGCGTTGTTGCCCTACTCGGGTCAGATTGTCGTTGCCTTCCACTGTGCGGGAGCGGTCGACCGAGCCCTGGCCATGGTGGCCACCGCCCAGGGCCGCTTCGAGGAGGCGGCCCGGTGGTTCGACGCCGCCATCGCCACCGAGGCCGGCCTCCGCGCACCCCCGCTGGTTGCCCGCACCGGCGTCTGGTACGCCCGGATGCTGCTGGCTCGCGCCGGGCCGGACGATCTGCATCGAGCCGAGGCGCTGCTGGATGCGTCGATCGAGATTGCCGAACGCCTGGGCATGGCGGGCCTGACGGCGACGGCTCAGAAGCTCGTGAGCCAACAACGCACAGACAACGGCGGATCAACGCTCCGTCCCTAGAGTCGCCTCGACAGGGAGGTGTCGGAGTGGACCGGTTAATCCGCTGTGATTGCGGTTTCGAGACGACTGCGGACAGCGAGGAGGAGCTCGTGGCAAGGGCTCAGGCCCACGCCCGCGCCGTCCATGGCTCGGAGCTCCCGACCGAGCTCGTCCGGGACAGGCCGGCCACAAGGACATGAACGAATGACGACGACAGGAAGAGGGGTGAGTCGACGGATGCCAGTGAGAAGCGGGTCGACGAACGGACCGTTGCTGACTAGCGGGTCGACCCCCACAGGCCGCCGTACCCCGCTGGCGATCGTGGTGGTGATGGCCGCGCTCGCGGCCAGCTGTGCCAGCGGAGACACAGCGAAGCCGGGTGGTCCCACGACGACGGTCGAGCAGCCGGCCAAGGGCGGCACGCTGGTCATGGCGCTGTTCGGGGAGCCGGCGTGCGCCGACTGGCTCGCTACTTGCGGCACCTCGGCTGCGGGGTTTGTGGGCATGGCCCGGTTCACCGCGCCCCGGCCCCTGGACCTCATCGATGGCCAATACCGGCCGACGGCGATCCTGACAGGCCAGCCCACGCTGGATCCCGGAACCCCCCAGCGGGTCACGTACCGGATCAACCCCAAGGCGGTGTGGTCCGACGGGCAACCGTTCACCTCGTCTGACTTCCGCTTCACCTGGGACCAGGTCGTCACAGGCGCCAGCGTCGCCAATCGCGCCGGGTTCGACCAGATCGACCGGGTCGACGACTCTGACCCCAAGACGGCGGTGGTCACGTTCAAGACGCCCTACGCGGCGTGGCGGACCCTGTTCGCCACCATTCTCCCCCAGCACATCCTCGACGGGAAGGACCGCAGCGCCGAGATGAAGGACGGCTACTCGTGGTCGGCCGGGCCCTGGATCATCGACCACTGGACCAGGGGCTCCGAGATCAAGCTCGTCCCCAACCCGAACTACTGGGACCAGAAGCCGAACCTCGACGCCGTGGTGTGGAAGATCATCGCCGACCCTTCTGCTGCTCTCGCCGCCTACAAGAGCGGGCAGGTCGCACTCGTCATCGGCGCCGTGCCGCCGGAGGTCACGATCGGCGACTTACGCAGCCTCCCCGACACCAAGGCCGACGTCGCCACCAGCTTCGGCATTAGCTTCATTGACTTCAACACACAGAAGGCCCCGCTCGACTCGCAGGCGGTTCGTCAGGCTCTCGCCTACTCGACCGACCGGGATGCGCTCGTCGCTCAGACCCAGGGGCCCCTGAAACCCGACGTGAAGCCAGTCCAGGCCTGGATGACGCCTGCGTACGGCAAGTGGTACACGGAGCCCTACGCCAAGTACCGGCGCGACCTCGCCATGGTGGACCAGTTGATGCGCGGCGATGGCTGGGCCAAGGGGGGGGATGGCATCTGGGCGAAAGGCGACCAGAAGGCGCAATTGGAGCTCCTCGGCACGAGCGGCGGGAACCAGCTCGTCGAACAAGTCCTGCAGAGCCAGTGGAAAGCGGCGGGCTTCGATGTGACAGTGAACAGCCTGACCGCACCCGCCCGGGCTGATCGGGAGGCCAAAGCCAACTACCAGGCCGGGCTGCAGGGCTTCCTATTCTCGAACACTGGCGATGACCCCAGCCGCTGCGCCTTCTTCTGCTCCCGCAAC
>JALYYN010000209.1 GCA_030946525.1 Actinomycetota bacterium
AGGCTCGGCCGTGCACACCGGGAGGGCAGCTGATGACCACTCTGCGGCGCGACCTACCTCAGGACATCACGCAGGGCGACCCTGCGCGAAACGGAAACCGTGCAGTTATGCAAAGGCTGGCGCCCGAAGACATGCTGGTCGGAGGCACTACTCCCGGAGGTCGTGTGTCCTGAAAGGAAAGTGATGACGATGTAGAAGATCGCCAGCACCAACCGTGCTGTGCCAGTGATGGAGGTATGGCCCTCCGGGTTCGCCGTGCAGGCGGGGATCCCAAACCACCGGAAGCTGCGCCGGTAAAGAGCCGTCGTGGTGAGCGTTCCGGGGAAAGGCCCGGCAAGACCGGGCCAGGTGAGCGACGAGAAGATGAACATGTGTGAACCACTGCCGACGCATCGAAAGTAGATAGATGGCATCAAAACCGAGGATTGGACCTCGTCTTCGGGACAAAGGCGCGCCCATGGGCGTGCCCTCAGCCAGGGAGCTGCCTGCTTGTGGCCCTGGTGGTGCCCGGTGTAAAGGTGGCGTGAGCTCGTCGCAGGCGCTGGCATGGAACAGGAGAACCTGTCGTCTCGATACCGACGGCCAGTCGAAATGGGTGATATCGGCCCCCTGGTCGCAAGAAGGAGAACCCCAAGCGGCAGACACCGCGAGGGGCAGAGTACTGCGAGGCACAGGGACGGGACGGCCCGTAGTAGCTGTGAAGGCCCTGTAATGGGGCTGGAGCCAAGGGGCCGTGCAGGCCAGATCGACCGGAGGCCAACCCCACCCACGGGGGAGGAACCGACGGACAGATCGAAACCGAAGGTGAAGTCGTTTGACATTTCGAAGCGCCTCGTGTTCGAGGCGTGGGAGAAGGTCCGTGACAACCGCGGGGCGCCGGGCGTGGACGCAGTCAGCATCACCCAGTTCCAGGCCGAAGAGGCCAACAACCTCTACAAGTTGTGGAACCGGATGAGCGCTGGCAGCTACATGCCCTCCCCGGTGCGGGCGGTGGAGATACCGAAGGACCATGGAGAAGGGGTCCGGGTTTTAGGTGTGCCCAACGTGGTGGACCGAATTGCCCAGACCGCAGTCGCCAGGCTGCTGGAAGAGAAGCTGGAGCCGATCTTCCACCCCGACAGCTATGGCTATCGCCCTGGGCGGTCTGCCCACGACGCCCTGGCTGTGGCTCGAAGGCGGTGTTGGAAACAGGACTGGGTGTTGGATCTTGACATCCGGGCCTTCTTCGACAGCGTTCCCCATGATCTGTTACTCAAAGCGGTCGCTCATCATACTGACCTGCGCTGGGTCCTGCTCTACATCGAACGGTGGCTCAAAGCCCCCATGCAGATGCCAGACGGGATGCTTGTAGCGAGGGAGAAAGGTACTCCGCAAGGATCGCCGATCTCGCCGTTGTTGGCCAACCTATATATGCACTACGCATTCGACCGTTGGATGGACCGGGAGTACCCGGGCTGCCCGTTCGAGCGTTATGCCGACGACGTTGTCGCTCACTGCAACACCGAGGAACAGGCTCGTACCCTTCGGGCCGCTATCGCCGGTCGGCTCGGGGCCCTCGGCCTCGAGCTGCATCCCGACAAGACGAAGATCGTGTACTGCAAGGAGTGCGTCACGAACGCAGAGGGAGGTGTCATGTAGGAGATACCTCACCGAAGCGGTGCTGTGCGAGAGATGAAGGTTGTTGGCCCTTCGACGTCGACCTACGGGGGTAGGCGTCAAACCACCGTGAGCTGCGTTGGCTGAAGACCGTCGTGGTGAGCGACACGGAAAAGGCGCACTAGAGGCGTCAGGTGGGGACCAGGAAGACGTGCCAGAAACCTTCGGCTGGGGGGACCCGGCCGGGGGTCGTTGTTGAAGCGTCGAAAAGTTCGAGCGGTATCGAAACCGGGGGTCCTTCTTTGCCCCTCGGGATGAGCCTGGCGGGTGCCCGTGTATTGGCCAGGTGGTACCCGGCGTAGAGGCGGCGTGAGCCTGGTCTGCAGCTCTTGCACGGAACGTGAGAAGGCGAGCGTCGATACGGTCGACCGTTCAACTGGGTCTGGTGGCCCCCCGGTCGACGATAGGAAGCGTGCCGAGGCAGAAACCGAAGGCGCTGAGTACCGACGCGGCGTTCGCCGGCGGACCGGCTCGTAGTAGCTGTGAAGCCCCTGCTGTCTGGATGTGGGGGTGGAGCCAAGGGGCCGGCTCATCAGGACTGTTGACTCGATCAACCAGAACTGCAAGGTCCTGGGAGGAAGCGAGGAGTACATGCCAACGTCGCAAGTCAAGCCATTCGACATTCCCAAGCAGCTGGTGTGGGAGGCGTACAGGCGGGTTGCGGCCAACAAGGGTGCCCCGGGAGTGGACGGTCAGACTCTGGCGACATTCGAGATGGATCTGAAGAACAATCTGTACAAGATCTGGAACCGGATGAGCTCGGGATCGTACTTTCCGCCCCCGGTCAAGGGTGTCGAGATACCGAAGGCGCATGGTGGTGGTGTTCGTTTGCTCGGCGTCCCCACAGTCGCAGACCGGGTTGCCCAGACGGTGGTGGCCATGCATTTGGAGGAACGGGCGGAACCACGGTTCCACCCCGACTCTTATGGCTATCGACCGCACAGGGCAGCGTGGGATGCGGTTGGGGTCTGCCGACAGCGGTGCTGGAAGAAGGACTGGGTCATCGATTTGGATGTCCAGAAGTTCTTCGACTCGGTGCCGTGGGACCTCATCGTCAAAGCGGTGGAGGCTGTCTGTGACACCCCATGGGTTCTGCTGTATGTCAAGCGGTGGCTTGCTGCCCCGCTGCAGTCCCCAGATGGCATCCTTGTCGAGCGGGACAAAGGAACTCCGCAAGGATCGGCCGTTTCGCCGATCTTGGCGAACCTGTTCATGCACTTTGCGTTTGATACTTGGATGGCCCGGAAGTTCCCCGGCTGTCCTTTCGAACGCTATGCCGACGATGCTGTCGTGCATTGTGTGAGCAAGCGGCAGGCTGAGCACGTGCTTGCCGGGATCGCCGAGCGGATGAGCGAGGTTGGTTTGCGGTTGCACCCGGACAAAACGCGGATCGTCTATTGTATGGATGGTCGGCGCCGGGAAAACCACGAGCACACCAGCTTCACCTTTCTCGGGTTCACCTTCCGGCCACGGAGGGCACAAGGCGGCAGGGATGGAGGGTTCTTCGTCGGTTTCCTGCCCGCCATGAGCACCGAGGCGCTCAAGGCCAAAAGCACCGAACTCCGTGCTATGCGGATCCATCGGCGCACTGACCTGACCCTGAACGATCTGGCCCGATGGTTGAACCCCATCGTCGCCGGGTGGATGAATTTCTATGGCCGGTTCTACCGGTCGGCGATGAATCCTCTCCTACTGCGCGTCAGCTCCTACCTGAGGCGATGGGCTGCAAAGAAGTATCGTCGACTGCGGGCCTTCAACCGGTTCAAGCGGTGGTGGACTGGGCTGATCGAAAGACAGCCCGGCCTGTTCGCCCACTGGAAGTGGGTCCATGGTGGTTACTGACTGACCGACGGATGAGAGGAGCCCGGTGAAGGGAGACTTTCACGCCGGGATCTGTGGGAGCCGGGGGCTGCAACGCCCCCGGCCACCCGACCACGAAACGCCGAGGGAAATCGGAGCACGTCAGCTTCGACTTCCTCGGCTACACCTTCCGGGGCCGCCCGGTGCTCGGCGAACGAGGTCTGTACATAGGCTTCAACCCTGCCATGAGCACGAAGGCGACCAAGGCGGTCAGCCAGAAGATCAGGGCCTGGCACCTCAACCGTCGCAGTGACACGGACCTGTCCGACCTCGCCGGGGAGATCAACGCCCAGGTACGAGGCTGGATCGGGTACTACGGAGCGTTCTACCGCTCCAGCCTGCATCTCATCGCACGGCGCATCGACCAGCACCTGGTCCGATGGGCAATGCAGAAGTACAAGCGCCTGCGCGGCAAACCCCAGCGGGCTTGGGACTGGCTGCACGCTGCTCGTCAGCACCAGCCCCAGCTCTTCGCTCACTGGCATCTGATCGCGCGTACCTCATGTCGGCCTGTGGGAGCCCGGTGAGGGGAGACCCTCACGCCGGGTTCTGCGAGAGCCGGGGGGTGCGATTCCCCCCGGCCACTCACCTCAAGCCGTATTCCTACGGCTTCCGCCCGAAGCGCCGGGCCCAGGACGCCATCGCCGAGATCCACTTCTTCGGGTCGCCCTCTCGGAACTACGAGTGGGTGTTCGAGGCGGATATCGAGGCGTGCTTCGACGAAATCTCCCATGTCGGTCTCATGGACCGGGTGCGAGGCAGGATCGGAGACACACGCGTGCTGGGCTTGGTGAAGGCGTTCTTGCGGGCTGGGATCCTCTCCGAAGAGGGACTCAACCGGGAGACGATCACCGGCACCCCACAGGGCGGAATCCTTTCACCGCTGCTCGCCAACATCGCCCTGTCTGTGCTCGACGAGCATTTCACGAACAAGTGGGATCAGCTCGACGGGCGCACAGGACGCGCCAAGCATCGACGCCACGGTGGCGCCACCTACAGGATCGTGCGCTACGCGGACGACTTCCTGATCATGGTGAACGGCACCCGCGCCGATGCCGAAGCGCTGCACGACGAGGTCGCAGAGGTGCTGGCTCCGATGGGTCTTCGCCTGTCGGAACAGAAGACGAAGGTCTGCCACATCGACGAGGGACTCGACTTCCTGGGCTGGCACATCCAGCGCCGTGCCTGGCGAGGTCGCAGCGGCAAACGTGCGGTCTACACCTACCCGTCAAAGAAGGCTCTCGCCTCCGTGACGGCCAAGGTGCGGTCCCTCACGCACCGCCGCAAGCATCGGACACTCGCTGAACTGCTGCTCTCGGTCAACCGGGTGCTGCAGGGATGGTGCAACTACTTCCGGCACGGGGTGTCGGCAAAGACGTTCAGCTACGTCGACCACTTCACCTGGTGGAGGATCGTCCGCTGGATACGGAACCGGCACAACCGCCCGAACTGGAAGACCATGCGTCGTCGCCACCTCCCAAGTTGGGGGATACGCGACGGTGGGACCGAGATGTACCGGCCGCAAACGGTCGCCATAGTCCGTTACCGCTACCGGGGCGCTCGGATACCCACACCATGGGCGAGGGACGAGGAGGAAACGACCGCTCCAGCGGCATGACACGCGGAGAGCCGGATGCGGGGAAGGGGAAGAGGGTCGGGGTAACGGCGACGGCGGCAATGGAATGGCGGCCGGGGTGTAAATGCGGGCGGCGCTTTAGGTATATGAGGATCGGTGGAAGCGAAAGAATACGCCTAAAGGTGGAAGGTATCGATTGGAGCTACCAGACAATTGGAGGCGCCGTCGAGGCGTGCTTCATCGACGAGATCCGGCCGGGACCACGTGCCCGGGATAGCGCGTTGCCTCTGATCGGCGTGTGTACAATTGCTCGGCCACCGGCTGAAGCCTTATCCTGGGAGCCGGGGGAAGCCTTGCCCTGGAAGCCGCTGACCACCACGACGCCCGCTCGGCCAGGGACGGGCGCCGGCTCGCCGGCCGGGGTACAGACTGCCGGGCTATCGCTGCCGGCAACGGCGCAGTGCTCGGGAC
>JALYYN010000218.1 GCA_030946525.1 Actinomycetota bacterium
TGGTCGTGTTCTCGGCGGGCATTCGCCCCCGGGACGAGCTGGCCCGCGAGGCGGGCCTCGCGGTCGGAGAACGGGGAGGCGTGATCGTCGACGACGCCTGCAAGACCTCGGACCGCCGCATCTTCGCCATCGGCGAGTGCGCGCTCTACAGCGGCCGCATCTTCGGCCTGGTCGCCCCCGGCTACCAGATGGCCCGGGTGGCGGCCGACCGCGTCCTGGGCGGGGATGCCGCCTTCACCGGTGCCGACATGTCCACCAAGCTCAAGCTGATGGGGATCGACGTCGCCAGCTTCGGCGACGCCTTCGCCGCCGAGCCCGGCAACGAGGCCATCACCTTCCAGGATCCGGTGGCCAACGTCTACAAGCGGCTGGTCCTCGGCCCGCCGAACCGCAAAGGCGCCCGCAACGTCGCCGGCGGCATCCTCGTCGGCGACGCCACGGTGTACCAGACCCTGCTGCAGATGAGCCGGGGCGACATGCCCACGCCGGAGCACCCCGAGGAGCTGATCTTCCCGGCTCGCTCGGGCGATGCGACGCCTGCCGTCGGCGTCGGCGCGCTGGCCGATTCGGCGGTCATCTGTTCCTGCAACAACGTCGACAAGGCGGCCATCTGCGGCGCGGTGGCCGGCGGGTGCGGCGAGGTCAGTGAGATCAAGGCGTGCACCAAGGCCGGGACCGGCTGCGGGGGCTGCGTGCCGCTCGTCACCGAGATCCTGCGGGACGAGCAGCGCAAGGCGGGGGTCGTCGTGGCCAACACCCTGTGCGAGCACTTCGCCTACTCCCGCCAGGAGCTGTTTGACATCGTCCGGGTCCACCGGATCACCTCGTTCTCCGACGTGCTCACCGCCCATGGCAGGGGCCGGGGCTGTGAGATCTGCAAGCCGGCGGTGGCGTCGATGCTGGCGTCGCTGAACAACGGCCACATCCTCGATGGCGAGCAGGCCGCCATCCAGGACAGCAACGACCACTTCCTGGCCAACCTCCAGCGCGACGGCACGTACTCCGTGGTGCCCCGGGTCCCGGGCGGGGAGATCACCCCCGACCAGCTCATCGCCCTGGGCGAGGTCGCAAAGGAGTTCAAGCTCTACACCAAGATCACCGGCGGCCAGCGCATCGACCTGTTCGGCGCCAGCGTCGACCAGCTCCCCCACATCTGGCGGCGGCTGGTCGACGTGGGCATGGAGTCGGGTCATGCCTACGGCAAGGCGCTGCGGACGGTGAAGTCGTGTGTCGGGAGCACCTGGTGCCGGTTCGGTGTCCAGGACTCGACCACCCTCGCCATCGACCTGGAGCTGCGCTATCGCGGCCTGCGGGCGCCGCACAAGATCAAGGGCGGCGTGTCCGGATGCACGCGGGAGTGCGCCGAGGCCCAGGCCAAGGACTTCGGCGTCATCGCCACCGAGCGGGGGTGGAACCTCTACGTGGGCGGCAATGGCGGCATGCGCCCCCAGCACGCCCAGCTGCTGGCCGCCGACCTCGACCGTGAGACCGTCTTCCGCTACCTCGACCGCTTCCTCATGTTCTACGTCCGCACCGCCGACCGCCTCGAACGCACCTCGGTATGGCTCGGCAAGCTCGATGGGGGCATCGAGTACCTCCGCAACGTGGTCATCGACGACGTGCTCGGCATCTGCGCCGAGCTCGAGGCCGACATGGACCGCCACGTCGAGAGCTACGAGTGCGAGTGGAAGGCCACCCTCGACGATCCCGAGCGCCTGGACCGCTTCCGGACGTTCGTGAACTCCGACGAGTCGGATCCGAACGTGGTCTTCGTCACCGAGCGCGGCCAGCCCCGGCCCGCCTTCGAGCACGAGAAGCCCAACCCCGCCCTCCTCTCGATCGGAACCAAACCATGACGATGGTCATCTCGCGTGAATGGGTCGACGTCTGCGCGCTCGACAAACTGGTCCCCGGTCGGGGGGTGTGCGCCCTGGTGGGCCCCTCGCAGGTCGCGGTCTACCGGGTCGCCGGCGACGAGGTGTACGCCCTGTCCAACTACGACCCCTTCAGCCGGGCCTTCGTCCTCTCCCGGGGCATCGTCGGCTCACGGGGCGACCGGCTCAAGGTGGCCTCCCCGGTCTACAAACAGAGCTTCGACCTGCGGACTGGCGAATGCATGGACGACCCGTCGATCACGGTCCCCACCTTCCAGGTGCGGGTCGAGGGCGGAGTGGTGCAGGTCGCCGCTCCTTGAGCCTGCTGCACCGAGCGTGACCTCGAGCGCCCACACCACGCCCCTCGAGCGGTACCTGGCCGAACAGGCCGACCTCACCCCCGTCGAGCGCTTCTCCGCGGCCCACGAGGCCGGTACCGCCCGGGCGGCCGGCAACTGGCAGGACCGCATCCCGCTGACCCGGCCGCTCCCCGGCCAGCAGTACGCGTTCGACGTGAACCTCGACACCTGTACCGGGTGCAAGGCGTGCGTGACCGCGTGCCACAACGTCAACGGCCTGGACGACGGCGAGTCCTTCCGGACCGTCGGGCTGCTCAAGGGCGCCACCCCGCCCCGGCGTGGCGTACCGGCGCAGCCCTTCCAGCAGACGGTGACCACCGCCTGCCACCACTGCGTCGACCCCGCCTGCCTCTCCGGGTGCCCGACGAACGCGTACGAGAAGGACGTCTTCACCGGCATCGTGGCCCACATCGAGGGGCGGTGCCTCGGCTGCGGCTACTGCACGTGGACCTGCCCCTACGAGGTCCCGCGTTTCAACAGCGCCCGGGGCGTGGTCCGCAAGTGCGACATGTGCCGTGACCGACTGGCCGGCGGCCAGGACCCCGGGTGCGTGTCGGCCTGCCCCAACGGGGCCATCACCATCACCCTCGTCGACGTCGCCACCGTCAGCCGCGAGGTTGCCGGCGACACCCTGGTGCCCACCGCGCCCCCCTCGGCCGTCACCCTCCCCACCACGACCTACCACAGCGACTGGGGCCTGCCCGACGGGCTGACCGCGGCCGGGGCGACCCTCGGCTCCGGCGGTCGCTCGCACGAGCCGCTCGTCGCCATGCTCGTGCTCACCCAGGCCTCGGCCGGCGCATTCGCCCTCGACGTGGTCCTCGGGCACCGGCGCTCGACGCTGGTCGTGGCCCTGCTCCTCGCCCTTGTCGGCCTGACGGCCAGCGTCCTGCACCTGGGCCGGCCGGAACGGGCATGGCGGGCCCTCAGCGGGATTCGCCATTCGTGGCTCAGCCGGGAGGTCGCCGCCCTCGGGCTCTTCGCCGTCCTCGCCACCGGCGCGGTGGTCACCGGGTCGCACGGCCTCGCGGTGGCCGCCGCAGTGGGCGGGCTGGTGGGCGTGACGTCGTCGGGCATGCTCTACGTGGTGACGCGCAGGCCGTCGTGGGGCGCGAGCCTGACCGGCGTCCGGTTCGCCCTCGGGTCCCTCGTCGGCGGCGCGGCGGTGGCGTTGGCCACCGGCGGCGGCCACCCGGCGGCCATGGTGCTCGGGGCCGGCCTGGCCGTGAAGCTGGCTTGGGAGTCGGCCTGCGTGTTCCGACCGTTCCCCCTTTCCCCTGCCGGACGCGCCCGCTTCGCCCTGGGGGCGGCGGCCCTCGTCGTGGCGCTCTCGGTCCCCGGCGCCGTCGTGTCGGTGCTGGTCCTCGTCGCGGTGCTGGCCGGCGAGGCCGTCGAGCGGTCGACCTTCTTCACCGACGCCAGCTGGACGGGCATGCCCGGCCCCAAGACCTGATGCCCGAGAACGTGACACCTGCGAAGGTCAGCAGTTCCATGGTGTGCGGGTTCTGTTCCGTCGGCTGCTCCCTCGACGTCAACCTGACCGACGGGGTCGCGGTGTCACTGACGCCCACCCCCGACTACCCGGTCAACCTGGGCATGGCCTGCCCCAAGGGGTGGGAGGCCCTGACCCCGCTCCGGGCCCCCGACCGGGCGACCTCCCCGCTGCTTCGGGCGAGCCGGAACGAGCCGCAGGAGCCGGTCGACTGGCCGACGGCGCTCGACGCCATGGTCAGCCGGTTCAAGGCGGTCCAGGCCGAACACGGCCCCGCGTCGGTGGCCTACCTCTCCACCGGGCAGATCGCGTCGGAGGAGATGGCGCTGCTCGGCGCGGTGGCCAAGTTCGGCATGGGGATGGTCCACGGCGACGGGAACACCCGCCAGTGCATGGCGACCGCGGTCGTCGCGTACAAGGAGTCCTTCGGCTTCGACGCCCCGCCCTACACCTACGCCGACCTCGAGGAGTCCGACGTGGTGGTGCTGTGGGGCGCCAACCCGTGCATCGCCCACCCGATCCTGTGGGAGCGCATCTGCCGGAACCCCCACCACCCCGAGGTGGTGGTCATCGATCCCCGGGTCACGGAGACGGCCGCCGCCGCCACCCAGCACTACCCGCTCCTGCCCAAGTCCGACCTGACCCTGCTGTACGGCCTGGCCCACCTCCTCATCGCCTGGGGCGCGGTCGACAAGGACTACGTCGCCGCCCACACAAAGGGCTTCGAGGGCTTCGCCGCCCACGTCGACGCCTTCACCCCCGACCGCGTCAGCGCCGCCACGGGACTGCCGACCGATGCCCTCGAGCTGCTGGCCGACACCATCGCCCAGGGCAAGCGGGTCTCGTTCTGGTGGACGATGGGCGTGAACCAGAGCCACGAGGGCGTGCGGGTGGCCGAGGCGATCATCGCCCTCGCCCTGCTGACGGGGAACGTGGGCCGGCCGGGAACGGGCGCCAACTCCATCACCGGCCAGTGCAACGCCATGGGATCGCGGCTCTGGAGCAACACCTCCAGCCTGTTCGGTGGCCGCTCCTTCACCGATCCGGCCGATCGGGCCGAGGTCGCCGGAGTCCTGGGCATCGACGCCGACCGCATCCCCGACCGGACGAGCTGGGCCTACGACCAGATCGTGGAGGGCATCCGAACCGGCGACATCAAGGCGTTGTGGGTGATCGCCACCAACTCGGCGCACTCCTGGATCCACCAGGGCGACCTCGCCGAGCTGCTGGGCCGACTCGACGTGCTCGTCGTCCAGGACATCTACGCCACGACCGAGACGGCCCAGCTGGCCGACATCGTGCTGCCCGCCGCCGGCTGGGGCGAGAAGGAAGGCACCTTCATCAACTCCGAGCGCCGGTACGGCCGCATCAAGCGGGTGTGCCGGGCCCCGGGCCAGGCCCTCGCCGACTTCGCCATCTTCAAGCTGGTGGCCGACGCCTGGGGCTGCGGGGAGCTGTTCGACGAGTGGTCGACGCCGGAGGACACCTTCGCCATCCTCCGGCGCCTCTCCGCCGGCCGGCCGTGCGACATCTCGGGCATCGATGGCTACGCCGACATCGACCGGGCCGGCGGCATCCAGTGGCCGTACCGAGGCGAGGGCGAGCCAGCGGACGGCGGCCAGGAACGCCGGCTGTTCGGCGACGGCCGCTTCTTCCATGGCGACGGAAAGGCCCGGTTCCTCTACGAGGAGCCGCGTCCGGTCGCCGAGCCGACGAGCCCGGCGTTCCCCTTCGTCCTGCTCACCGGCCGGGGGAGCTCCAGCCAGTGGCACACCCAGACCCGCACGTCGAAGTCGGCCATCCTGCGCACGCTGTACCCCGAGCAGCCGTACGTGGAGATCTCCCCGGCCGACGCCGCGGTGGTGGGGGCGACCACCGACGACTGGGTGATCGTCGGCTCGGCGCGGGGCGAGATGGAGGCGCGGGCGTACGTGACGCCCACGGTGGCCGCCGGCCAGGTCTTCGTGCCGATGCACTACGCAGCGACCAACCGTCTCACCAACGCCAGCTTCGACCCGTACTCCCGCCAGCCGTCCTACAAGCACGCCGCAGTCGCGGTCCGGCGACTGCGTCACCCGGACTAGGGGACGGGCACCGGTACAGTTGAGGCCGTGGCCCAACGAGTCGCCGAGCACGTCGTGCGCAAGCGGCTCTTCGGGCCCCGGCAGTTGCTCCGTGTCGACCTCCACGGTGTGTCCCTGTTCGGCGCCGGCGACGAGAAGGTCCTCATCCGCTGGGAGTGGGTCGAGGGCATCGACATCGACCGCGGGTCGGTGCACGTCCGGTCGGCCACCGACACGATCGATATGCCGGCGGGCGCCTTCGGCCTGGACGCCGGCGCCCTCGCGGGCGAGCTCCTCCGGGCCCGTTCGATCCAGGACCGCTCGGACGTGATCCGCCGCCTGAGCGGTGGGGGCCCACTCCCGGAGGAGGGATGAACAGGTCGCGGCCGCGCCGTCGGCGGATCCGCCTTCCCCGGCCCTCGGCGCGCCGGATGGCGGGCGTGCTCGCGCTGCTCGGGGTGCTGGCCGGCGTCGTCCTGCTCGTGGTGCCCGTCGACGCCGCGTTCGCGTCCGACCCGCTCCTTCGCCTCGGTCGGTTCGCCCCGCCCGCCCCGGCGGCGACCGACATCCGGTGCGGTGCGCCGGTGAGCAACCTGCTCCGGCGGTCCGACGGCGTCAGCTTCTACAGCCTGGCGCGCGACCATGCCTGTCAGGAGGCCGCGTCCCGGCGGGCGGTCACCGCGGTGGCCGCCGGGAGCCTGGTGGCGGTGCTCGGGCTGATCGGCGTGGCCGCCGCCACCCCGAAGGCCGCGGGCTGAAATGGCGGAGGCCGACGTGGCGACCGGTGACGTGGTCGGCGACCCGCTGGTCGTCGTCGACAAGGTCAACAAGCACTTCGGCGACCTGCACGTCCTACGCGACGTGGATCTCACCGTCGACCGCGGCGAGGTGGTCGTGATCATCGGCCCGTCGGGCTCGGGCAAGTCGACGCTGTGCCGGTGCATCAACCGCCTGGAGCCCATCGGGTCGGGGCGGATCACCATCGACGGCGTCGCCCTGCCGGAGGAGGGCAAGGCGCTGGCCCGGCTGCGCGCCGACGTTGGGATGGTGTTCCAGTCCTTCAACCTCTTCGCCCACAAGACCATCCTGCAGAACGTCACGCTCGGCCCGATCAAGGTTCGAAAGGTCCCCAAGGGCGAAGCTAAGGAGCGGGCCATGAAGCTGCTCCAGCGGGTCGGCATCGCCGACAAGGCGGACAGCTACCCCGCCGAGCTTTCCGGCGGCCAGCAGCAGCGGGCCGCCATCGCCCGCGCCCTGGCCATGGAGCCCAAGCTGATGCTCTTCGACGAGCCGACCTCGGCGCTCGACCCCGAGATGATCAAGGAGGTGCTCGACGTGATGGTCGAACTGGCTGCGGAGGGGACCACCATGATCGTCGTCAGCCACGAGATGGGCTTTGCTCGGTCAGCGGCCCAGCGGGTGGCGTTCATGGACGGTGGACGGATCGTCGAGATAGCGGCACCGGAGCGCTTCTTCGACCGACCGGAAACCGACCGGGCCCGGGACTTCCTCTCGAAGATCCTGGCCCACTGAGGTGTAGCCGAGCAACGCGCCCTGAAGGAGGGTTCATGGAAAGGAACCGATGGATCGGAACGATGGTCGTGGCGACCGCACTGCTGGCGACAGCGTGCGGGAGCAGTAACGACAGCGGCACCGTGAACGACGCCCAGGGGGGTGGTACCACCACTACCCCAGCCAGACCGACGTTCGCAGCGGGAACGACGATGGCCGCGCTGCAGGCCAAGGGCAGGATCGTGGTCGGCACCAAGTTCGATCAGCCGGGCCTGGGCCAGAAGAACCCTACGAACAACAAGGTCGAGGGCTTCGACGTCGAGATCGCCAAGCAGATCGCCCTGGGCATCTTCGGCGGCTCCCCGGCCGACATCGAGAGCAAGATCGAGTTCAAGGAGTCGACCACCCCCAACCGGGAGGCGTTCATCCAGAACGGCACGGTGGACATGGTGGTGGCGACCTACACCATCAACGACGCCCGCAAGCAGCTCATCGACTTCGCCGGCCCGTACTACGTGGCCGGCCAGGACATCCTGGTCAAGGTCAACGACAACAGCATCAAGAGCGTCAACGACCTGGCCGGCAAGAAGACCTGCAGCGTCCGCAACTCGACGCCGGCCAAGAACATCGCCGACAAGTACCCCCAGGCGGATCTCACCCTGTTCGACCAGTACTCGGACTGCGTGCAGGCGCTGCGTGACGGTCGTGTGCAGTCGGTGACCACCGACAACTCGATCCTGTTGGGCTTCGTCGCAGCCAGTCCCACCGAGTTCAAGGTCGTGGGCAACAAGTTCACCGAGGAGCCGTACGGCATCGGCGTCAAGCGGGGCGACGACGCCTTCCGTTCCTTCATCAACGACCGACTCGAGGCCATCTACGCCAATGGCGAATGGGCGAAGCTCTTCGCCGCCACCCTGGGCAAGCTCGGCATCCCCACTCCCACGCCGCCGCCGGTGAACCGCTACACCTCAGCCGGGGCCGCTCCTGCGACCGGCGCCGGCAACAGCACGACCAGCGTTCCCGCTTCGAGCACGACGTCGACCACCAAGGCATGAGCCGGGCGCGGCGCGCATGAGCGTCGTCTTCGACAATCTCGACGTATTCCTGCAGGGCATGCGCAGGACGCTCGAACTGAGCGTCCTGTCGTTTGCCCTCGCCATGGTGCTCGGCATCGTCGTCGCCGCGTTTCGTGTCAGCCCGGTCCCGCCGCTGCGCTGGGCCAGCGCCACCTACGTCGAGCTCATCCGGAACACGCCGCTGCTCGTTCTGATGTTCCTCATGGTCTTCGGACTCCCGAGCGTCGGAGTGACGTTCTCGTTCTACACGTCGGCCATCCTGGTGCTGTCCGCCTACACCGGGACGTTCGTCGCCGAGACGATCCGGTCGGGCATCAACGCGGTGTCCAAAGGCCAGGTGGAGGCGGCGCGGGCCATCGGGCTGACGTTTCCGCAGCTGCTGCGCCTCGTGGTGATGCCCCAGGCCCTGCGTACCGTGGTCGGGCCGCTGGGTGGCATCTTCATCGCCCTCCTCAAGAACTCGTCCCTCGCTGTGGTCATCGCCGTACCCGAGCTGACCAGCGCCGCTGAGCAGGTGGGGACGGCGACCGCCCGATTCATCCCTGCCTACCTCGGGGCGGCGGCGGCCTACCTCGCGCTGACCGTGCCGTCCGGCTTCGCCACCGCCTGGCTCGAGCGGAAAGTGGCGGTGAGGCGATGACGGCCCCGTTCCTGGGCGACGCGCTGGGGCGGCAGGGCCGCCGGATGACGCGGATCGCCTCCGCGGTGAGCGCGGTGGTCCTGCTCGGCATCATCGGTCTGGCTCTCTCTCGGCTCTCGGACAAGGGACAGCTCGACGCAGCGAAATGGCGACCGTTCACCCAATGGTCGGTGATCAAGTTCTTCCTCGTCGGACTGAGGACCACGATCGAGGTAGCCCTGGTCTCCATGGCGGGCGCCATGGCGATCGGGGCGTTGATGGCGCTGGCCCGGCTCTCCCGCACTGGTCCGGTGCGTTGGGTCGCCGTGGCCTACATCGAGTTCTTCCGAGGCGTACCGCTCGTCCTGTTGATCTTCTTCTGCGCTCTCGGCCTGCCCCGGTACGGGGTCCGACTGTCGCTGTTCTGGTATCTCGTCCTGGGACTGACCGTCTACAACGGCGCAGTGCTGGGGGAGATATTCCGGGCCGGCATCCTGTCCCTCGATCGGGGCCAGACCGAGGCCGCCCACTCCCTGGGCATGGGGTACTGGCAGGCCATGCTGCTGGTCATCGTGCCCCAGGCGGTCCGGCGCATGATCCCCGCCATCGTGAGCCAGTTGGTCACGCTCCTGAAGGACACGTCCCTGGGCGCAGCCATCGCGTTCGAGGAACTGCTGCGCCGGTCCCGGATCAGCGGGGAGTTCTTCCAGAACAAGCTCCAGTCGCTGTTCGTGGCCGCCATCCTCTACGTCGTCATCAACTTCGTGCTGAGCCGGCTGGCCAGTCGGCTGGAGGTGCGCCAGCGCCGCCGCTACAAGGCGGGCGCGATCAATGTCACCGGGATCGAGGACCTCGCCGTGGTCGGAGCCCAGTCCGACGCCGCCCTTACCTGAGTCGGAGGCTGTCGGCGATGGCGGCGGCGACGTCGGTGGGCGTGGCCGCCACCGTCAGGATGTACGCCTTGCCGCCGGAGAGCAGGTAGTGCTGGACCTCGTCGGTGGGAATGGTGCCGGCGTCGGTGACGACCGGGAGCCGGAAGCTCACCTTGATCGACGGCTTGCCCGCGAGCGTGGAGGGCTCCTGGGTGATGTTGGTGGCGCCGATGTCGGGGTTCTTGAGGGCGGCGACGGAGTTGGTGACGATCTGGTCGACCGTCTTCTCCTTGGGCTTGTCGACGGTGAGGTTGGCGCTTCCCGTTCCGTCGGGTGTCACGGCCATGAACGCGCCGCCCGACTGGCCGAGGACCCGGGCCTGGTTGAGGATCGAGGCCAGCTTGGGGTTGGCCAACCGCAGCCGGTTGGCGTTCTGGTCGAAGACGGCCGGGCTGTTGCTGAGCGGGATCCTCGTCCAGTCCGACGGGACGGCCACGGCGAGGCCCTGCTTGGCGTCGCTCATCACCGTGAACCCGGCCGGCGCCACCGTCGTCGGGGCGGTCGGGTCCTTGCTGCAGGCGACCAGGGCGAGGGCGAGGGCCACGAGCGCGACGACCGCTCGACCGCCTCGGGCGGGGGACCGGGGCGGGTTCTTCACGGCGACAGGATAGGCGCGGCCGTTCAGGTACGCGGAAGCAGGCCGATGGCGTGGCGCGCCCGGGCCAGCGTGACGGTGGCGATGCTCTCCGCCTTGGACGCGCCCCGGCTCAGCATGGCCCGGATCGCCTCGGGATCCGACTGCAGCTCCCCGTAGCGCTCCCGGACCGGCCGCAGCAGCTCGACCACCGCCTCGGCGGCATCGGCCTTGAGCGGCCCGTACTGCGTGTAGCCCGTCGCCAGCTCGGCGGGATCGCCACCGGCGGCGGCGGCGAGGATCTGCAGCAGGTTGGAAACGCCGGGGCGGGTCGCCGGGTCGAACACCACGTCGGTGCCGGCGTCGGTCACCGCCCGCTTGAACTTCCTGACGATGACGTCAGGATCGTCGAGCACGAGGACGGTGCCCTGGGGCGACTCCGCCGACTTGGACATCTTGGCCGTCGGCTTCTGCAGGTCCATGATCCGGGCCCCGACTTTGGGCAGGGCCGCCTCGGGGACGACGAAGGTGTCGCCGTAGCGGCGGTTGAACCGCATGGCGATGTCGCGGCACAGCTCGAGATGCTGGCGCTGGTCCTCGCCCACGGGGACTCGTTCGGCGTCGTAGAGCAGGATGTCGGCGGCCTGCAGCACCGGGTAGGTGAACAACGACACCCGCGCCGACTCCACCCCGTCCTTCGCCTTCTCCTTGAACTGGGTCATCCGCCCGAGCTCGCCCATGCCGGCCACGCCCTCGAGAATCCAGGTCAGCTCGGCGTGCTCGTGGACGTGACTCTGGACGAACAGCGTGCACACCTCGGGGTCGAGGCCGGCGGCGACGAGGATGAGGGTGGTCTCGAGCGTCTTCGACCGCAGCTCGGCGGGATCGCGGGGAATGGTGAGGGCGTGGAGGTCGACCACGCAGAAGTACGCGTCCTGCTCGTGCTGGTCGTCGACCCAGTTGCGGACCGCGCCCAGGAAGTTGCCGAGGTGGATCTCACCGGTGGGTTGGATGCCGGACAGCACGCGGGACATCGGGCGATGGTATGCGGGGCCGGTGAATCCCGGCCCGGTATTCTCCGTCGGTGTCCTACGCGGTGCAGAGCGGTGACTTCGACGGTCCGTTCGACCTGTTGCTGCACCTGATCCTGCGGGACGAGGTCGATCTCTACGAGGTGTCGCTCAGCCGCATCGTCGACGGGTTCCTGGCCCACCTCGACCAGCCCGGCGTGCTCGACTTGGAGGTGACCACCGAGTTCCTGGTCATCGCCGCCACCCTGGTCGACCTGAAGGCCCGGCGCCTGCTGCCCGGCCCGGTCGATGTGCAGCTCGACGAGGAGCTGGCCCTCTTCGAGCAGCGTGACCTGCTCCTGGCCCGCCTGATCGAGGCCAAGACCTTCCGCGACGCCGGCGAGGCCATCGAGCGCCTGGTCCAGGCCGCGTCCCGGTCATTGCCGCGGACCGCCGGCCTCGAGGAGCGCTTCGTCGCCCTGGCGCCCGACCTGCTCGCCGGCATGACCGCCGCCCACCTGCACGCGGCATGGCTGCGGGTCTCCGCCCCGCCCCCCCCGCCGCCCCGGGTCCAGCTCGACCACGTCGCGCCCATCCGGGTCAGCGTGGAGGAGGCGGTCGACGACCTCCTCGCCCGGCTGCCCGGCGCCGGCATGCTGAGCTTCCGGCAGCTCACCGACGGGTTCGGTGACCGGCTGGAGGTCATCGTCAGGTTCCTGGCCATCCTGGAGCTCTACAAACAGGGCCTGATCGAGCTCGACCAGGCCACCACCTTCGGCGAGCTACAGGTCTCCTGGGTCGTGGACGCGGCCACCGTGTACGCCGGGATCGACTCCTACGATGGCTAGCGAGGTCGCCCGGGCCATCGAGGCCATCCTCATGGTCGCCGACGAGCCCGTCGAGCCGGGCATCCTCGGCCAGCTCCTCGAGGTGAGCCCGACGCGGGTGGAGGAGCTGTGCGAGGAGCTGGCCGGCGCCTACGACAGGGAGGACCGCGGCTTCGTGCTGATGCGGGTGGCCGGAGGCTGGCGGTTCCAGAGCCATCCCGACCTGGCGCCGTACGTCGAGCGGTTCGTGCTGGACGGCCAGCCCTCGCGCCTGTCGGCGCCCGCCCTGGAGACCCTGGCCATCGTGGCCTACAAGCAGCCGGTGTCCCGGGCCCAGATGGCCGCCATCCGGGGGGTGAACGTCGACGCCGTGGTGCGGACCCTCTGCCAGCGCGGCTATGTCGAGGAGGTGGGACGCGACCCCGGTCCCGGCCAGGCCATCCTCTACGGGACCAGCCGGCAGTTCCTGGAGCGCCTCGGCCTCGACTCGCTCGCCGACCTCACCCCCCTGGGTGACTTCGTGCCCGGGCCCGAGGTGGTCGAGGCGCTGGAACGGGGGCTCGGCGCCGACACCGACTCCTCTTGACAGCGGCGTCTTGACCGACACGTCCCACGAGGGCGATCGGCTGCAGAAGGTGCTGGCCGCCGCCGGGCTGGGCAGCCGCCGGGCGTGCGAAGTCCTGATCGAGGAGGAGCGGGTCACCGTCAACGGCGAGGTCGCCGTCCTCGGCCGGCGGGTCGATCCGGAGACCGACCGGGTGGAAGTCGACGGCGTCCGGGTGCCGGTCCGGGCCGGGCTGGTGTCCTACCTGCTCAACAAGCCCCGGGGGGTGGTGAGCACCGCCTCCGACCCCCAGGGCCGTCCGACGGTCGTCCAGCTCGTGCCGGCCGAGCCGAGGATCTTCCCGGTCGGGAGGCTCGACACCGATACCGAGGGCCTGCTGATCCTCACCAACGACGGCGACCTGGCCCACCGCCTGACCCATCCGTCCTTCGGCGTGGACAAGGAGTACCTGGCCCAGGTCGAGGGCTCGCCGACCCCGTACGAGCTGCGACGGCTCCGGGAGGGCGTGGAGCTCGAGGACGGCATGACTGCGCCGGCGCGGGCGTCGCTGGTCGCCCCCGGTGCGGTCAAGCTGGTGATCCACGAGGGACGGAACCGCCAGGTCCGCCGCATGCTCGACGCCATCGGCTACCCGGTGCAGCGACTGGTCCGGACCCGCATCGGGCCGCTGGCCGACCGCAGGCTGAAGCCGGGGGAGTGGAGGGTGCTGGAAGTGGACGAGGTGCGCGCCCTGGAGGCCGCTGCCCTGCCCCGAAGTACATTCGACGCGTGACCCCTGCCGTCCGGGCGCTGCGAGGCGCGACGACCGTCGACGTGGACACCGCCGAGCAGATCCACGAGCGGGTGGGCGCCCTGGTCGAGCGGATGCTCGCGGTGAACGATGTGCACAAGGACGACCTCATCAGCGTGATCTTCACCGCCACCGACGACGTGACGTCGATGTTCCCCGCCGCTGCGGCCCGCGCCGTGGGCCTCGGCGACGTCCCCCTCCTCTGCGCCCGCGAGCTGGCGATCGACGGCGGCACGCCCCGGTGCATCCGCGTCCTCATGCACCTGACCACCGTGCGGTCGAGGTCCGAGCTGCGCCACGTCTACCTGGCCGGGGCCGAGGGGTTGAGGGATGACCTCCCTGTCTGACGGAAAAGACGGCCTGTCTGACGGAAAGGACGGCCTGTCTGCCGAGAAGGACGGCCTGTCTGACGAGAAGGAGGTCCGGCGGGCAGTCGTGGTCGGCACCGGATTGATCGGCGGTTCGATCGGCCTGGCCCTGCGCAAGCACGGCTGGCACGTGAGCGGCCGGGACCTCGACCCCGCCCGCACGGCGCGGGCGCTCGATCTCGGCGCCCTCGACGTCGTCGGTGACGACCCGGCCGCCGAGCTGACGTTCATCTGCACGCCGGTGTCCTCGATCGCGGACGAGGCCCGTGCCGCCCTGGCTTCCGGCGGGGTGGTCACCGACGTCGGCGGGGTGAAGGGGCCGATCGTCGCCGCCGTCGACCATCCGAGGTTCGTGGGCGGCCACCCGATGGCCGGCTCCGAGCAGGAGGGGATGGACGGCGCCGACCCGTGCCTCTTCGACGGGGCGACCTGGGTGCTGACGCCGACGGTGGCCACCGATGCCGAGGCGTACACCCTCGTGCGCTCAGCGGTGACCGCGTTCGGCGCCGACGTGGTGGCCCTTGCGCCCGAGCGCCACGACGAGCTGGTGGCGACGGTCTCCCACGTCCCCCACCTGGCCGCGGCCACGCTGATGGTCCTGGCCGCCGACGGCGACGCGGAGCCGGGACCCATGCTCCGCCTGGCCGCCGGCGGCTTCCGGGACATGACCAGGATCGCCGCCGGCCATCCCGGCATCTGGCCCGACATCTGCGCCGAGAACCGCGACGCCATCGTCGAGGGGCTCGACCGCCTGGTGGCCGCCCTGTCGGCCATGCGGGATCTGGTGGTGCTGGGCGACCGGCCGGGCCTGCTCGCCGCCTTGGAGCGGGCACGTGCGGCGCGGGTCAGCCTCCCCGCCCGGGTGGCGCACGATACGGAGCTGGTGGAGGTGCGGGTCCCCGTGCCCGACCGCCCAGGCGTCCTGGCCGAGATCACCACCCTTCTCGGCGAGCTCGACGTCAACATCGAGGACCTCGAGATCGCCCACTCCGTCGAAGGGGAGCGCGGCGTGCTCGTCCTGCTCGTCGAGGAGAAGGCGGCCGACGATGCCTGCGCGGCCCTGGTGTCGAGGGGGTTCCACCCCACCCAGCGGCCACTGTCGTGACCTCGTTCTCGGTCACCGGAGGGCGGCCGCTGCGGGGCACGATCACCGTGCCGGGGGACAAGTCGATCTCCCACCGGGCCCTGATCCTGGCCGCTCTGGCCGAGGGGACGTCGGTGGTCCGGGGCCTCTCCGACGGTGACGACGTGGCCCGCACAAGGTTCGCGGTCGAGGCCATGGGCGCAATGTTCGACGGGGAGAAGGTGACCGGGGGCCGCAGCCGGCTCCACGAGCCCGCCGACGTCCTCGACATGGGCAACTCGGGAACGGGCATCCGCCTCCTCGCCGGCCTGTGCGCCGGACTCCCCTGGCTGACGGTGCTCACCGGCGACAGGTCGATCCGGCGCCGGCCCATGTCGCGCGTCGCCGAGCCGCTGCGGGCCATGGGGGCCCGGGTCGACGGCCGGGACGACGGTCGTCTGCCCCCGCTCACCGTCCGCGGCGGAGCCCTGCGAGGGATCGACTACGACCTGCCGGTGCCCAGCGCCCAGGTGAAGTCGGCCGTCCTGCTGGCCGGGCTCTCGGCGGAGGGCGAGACGGTGGTGCGCCAGCCCGTCGTCACCCGGGCCCACACCGAGGAGATGCTGCTGGCCTGTGGCGCCGACCTGAACGTCAGCGGCGACGGGCTGGTCGTTCGGCTCCGGCCGTCGACCCTGGAGCC
>JALYYN010000221.1 GCA_030946525.1 Actinomycetota bacterium
CGCTCCAGGCTGCGGGCCGCGTCCGGGCCCAGCAGGTCGGCGGCGATGTCGAGGTCGGCCTCGGCCAGGGCGCCGGGCGAGCCGGCCGAGCGCATGAGGTTCTCCAGCTGGTCGAGGTTGCCCAGCCGCTCCATGAGCTGGGCGGCCTGGCCCATGCCGAGCGGGTCGGATCCGGTGGTCTGGTAGCTGTTGTCCCACCCGGCCTGGGGCACAGCGGCCCGCAGATGCTGGCCGAGCTGGTCCATCTGCCAGCGCAGGTCCATGTCGTCCAGGAGCTGGTTCGACAGGGCCTGGAGCTGGGCGCGCTGCTCGGGCGAGAGGGAGTTGAGGAACGCCTGCATGGCGGCCATCTGCGCCGCCATCTGCTCGAGCAGCTCTTCGAGGCTCTGGGGGTTGCCCGGGAAATAGTCGCCGTACTTCGCCATGAAGCCGTCGAAGTCGGGCTCCTCGCCCCGTGCCTTCTCGTCCAGCATCCCGTTGAGGGCCGACAGCATGTCCTTCAGCCGGGCGACCTCCTCCGGGCTGGTTCCCTGCATGGCCTCGGTCACCTGGTTGAACTGACCCTGCAGCATCTCGTGGCGCAGGCGCTCGACCAGCTCCTCGAACCGTTGGCGGGCCTCGCCGGACGCAAAGTCGTACTGGGACAGTGAGCGCACCTGGCCGGCCAGGTCGGGGGGCAGCAGGTCGAGCTCCATGCGCCGCTCGGCCATCGCCCCGCTGACCACGTCCTCGCGGCGCTGGTCACCGGACTGGCGGGCCGCCTCCTCGAAGGCGTCGAGAGCGGACCGCTCCTGGTTGACGACCTCGCGCAGCTCCTGGGCGATGTCGTCGTAGACACCGCCGAGGTCGTGCTTGCCCAGCTCCTCCTGGCGACGCTGGCGCAGCCGCTCCATCAGTTCCTTGAGGCCGGCGATGCGCTCGCCCATCCGGTCCTTCAGGCCGTCCTGGAGCATGCGCCGGAGGGCGGCGTGCATGTCGCCGTGGTAGACGAGGTCGTCGGTGACCTGAGCCATGAGGTCGTCGGCGTTGAGGTCGAACCCGGTCTGGGTCCCGTCCCATCTCGAATAGGTGAACCGCGCCGGCACCTAGATCCCCCCCTCCCACCCCGTTTTGGCTGCAGTTGCACGCACATACGCGCTCAACTGCAGCCAGAACGGTTGGGGGGGCACCGTCAGCCCCGGCCGCGGTAGGTGGCCCGACCGCCCGAGGCGTCCTTGTTCAGGCGGCGGGAGAGGTGGAGGCCCTCGAGGACCAGCTCGACCGCGCTGGCCAGCGCCGCGGGGTGCTCGCTGCCGGCCAGGGGCACGACGACCTTCCGCAGGGCCGGGAGGGTGACGAGGGCGGCGACGTAGTCGGCCGACGGCACGTCGTCGCCGGTGTGGACGATGGTGCCCCCGTCGAAGGCGTCGATGGCCTGGCGCAGGGTCTCGATCGGGCACCGCTTCCGGAACACCTCGAGGACCGACGTCTTCACGATGCGGTCGAGGACCGACCCGTCGTCGCCGTCGTCGAGGGTCTCGATCTCGACCTTGCCCGCCGTCGACGCGGGCAGCGCCTCCAGGTCGCTGACCCGGGGCACGACCACCGTCTCGCCCAGGCGCAGGGCCCGGCGGGCGGCATTGGCCACCATGGTCTCGTAGTTGGCGATGGTGAGGCGGACCGAGACGCCGGAGCGCTGGTTGACGTGCGGGTTGTGCCGGGCCTCGTGGCTGATGGTGGCGACGATCTCGGCCATGTGGTCGGGCACCTCGACCCGCAGGCCGGGGACGCCGACGGCGGTGGCGTCGAGGGCGTGCGCCTCCTGACGGACGACCGCCAGCTCCAGGTCGGTGTCAAGGGGGTAGTGGGTGCGGATCTGAGCCCCGAAGCGGTCCTTCAGCGGGGTGATGATCCGGCCCCGGTTCGTGTAGTCCTCGGGGTTGGCCGACGCCACCAGCATGAGGTCGAGGGGGAGGCGGATCTTGTAGCCCCGCACCTGGATGTCGCGCTCCTCCAGCACGTTGAGGAGGCCCACCTGGATGCGTTCGGCCAGATCGGGTAGCTCGTTGATGGCGAAAATGCCCCGGTTGGTCCGGGGCACCAGGCCGTAGTGAAGGGTCAGCTCGTCGGACAGGTATCGGCCCTCGGCCACCTTGATGGGGTCGACCTCGCCGATGAGATCGGCGATCGATGTGTCGGGGGTGGCCAGCTTCTCGCCGAAGCGGGCGCTGCGGTGGACCCACTCGATCGGCGTGTCGTCGCCGTGCTCGCGCA
>JALYYN010000252.1 GCA_030946525.1 Actinomycetota bacterium
CCCTCCGGAGGCGGGTGCGTAGGTTCGAATCCTACCGAGGGCGCTCTCCGATGTCTCCGGACACCGGCGACCAGATGGTGCGGGACATCCAGGACAACCCGCTTGGGTTTCGACACCCGGGTCCGGCTCCGACACCTAAGGTGACGCCCCTGGATTCGAGAGCGCCTTGGACGAGGGCACTCCGGACTGGAGTTGGCCTGCTGGGGACCAGCTCGGCCGGAGGGACTGCGATGACGTCTCGGTGGTGCAACGCGGCGATCGTCGCCGTGGCCCTGGTGGCGATGTCGTGCGCCGGAGGGGACAATCGGCCCGGGATCCAGGCCCTGCCGTCGTCCACCGCCGTCCCATCCCCGGCCGGCGAGGCCCCCACCACCGTCCCCGGGCCCGAACCGAGCACTTCGACGATCGCCCCGACCACGACCCCGACAGCCGGCGCCGAATCTCCGGCGACGACGACCACCGCGGTCGCCGACACCACGCCGCCGGGCGCCGTGCCGTTCGTGGACGCCCCGCCCACCACCTCGTCGCCGCCGCGCGCCCGGGCCGACGTCGGCGTGGCCTATCCGTTCGTCCTGGCCACCAGCTGCGGCATCACCGCCACGCTCTTCGACCAGCGGGAGTGGCGGAACGACCCGCCGCTGGCTGAGCCGGGGACGCGGCCGGCGGGGTGGAATCCGTCCTACGAGCAGGGCACGATGAAGCTCACGTCCGACGACGTGGCCGAGTTCACCTCGGCGGACGGCCTCCGTACCGCCCGGTTCGTGCCCCGGCCCCCGGGCGGACCCGACCTGCCGGCGTGCCCCTGAGCGGTCCCCCACCGGCAGTTCCTGTCGCGCTGAAGGCCGCTCTACGGCCCCGGGCGCGACAAGAAGGCGGAGGGGCGTCAGGCGGTGGGGATGTCGACGGTGTAGCGGACCTGGCCGCCGGCGTCGCGGACGACGACGGCGTCCACCCGGTCGGGCTGGAGGCCCACGACGGTGGCCAGGGAGCCGTGGCCGCCCGCGATGGACAGGGTCCCGGCGGGAACGACGGCGGCGCCGCCGGTCGCCACCGCCTCCACGGAGAACGACGCGCTCAACCCGTCGGTGCGGTCCAGGCTGACCACCAGCCACGTCGGGCTGCCGCCGTAGACGAGGACGCGACAGCGCCAGTGGCCGGCGTCGTCCCGCGCCAGCGCGGTGCGCACCGCGGCGGGGGGCCCGGCGGCGTCGCGCTCGTGGAGCAGGGCGCCGGCGCCCGCGCCGGACAACCCGGCGACGAGGACCATCGCCGCGGCCCGGACCATGAGGGGCCGGGGACCGCCGAACCACCGGTTCCGGCCGGCCGGGCCCTCGGCACGCGCCACCGACGCCACCCGGGACAGGACCCGGGACTCGAACCCCGGTGGGGGCTCGGCGGCCGGCGCGAGGAGCAGGATCCGGTCGGCCGCGCGGGCCAGCTGGTCGACGGTGTGGCGGCACGGGCCGCAGCCGGCCAGGTGCGACAGCGCCGACGCCCGCTCCGATCCGGAGACGGTGCCGAGGGCCAGTTCGGCGGAGACCGACTCGAGGTCCGCGCAGGTCATGGGTCGCTGGGTCATACGTCTGTCCCCCGCGAGGACTGTGTCATGCGTCCGTCCCCCGGACGGACATCGACGCCCGCACCTTCGCCAGCCCGGTGCGGATCCGCGTCTTGGCCGTGCCGAGCGGGATGCCCTCGCTGTCGCTGATCTCCTGGGCCGTCCGCCCGCACAGCGCGGCGAGCAGGAGGGCCTGGCGCTGCTCGACGGGCAGGTCGTCGAGTGCCTCCCGCACCTCCCCCATGTCGGACCGGGTCTCGGCCGACGCCTCCGGTGACGCCGCCGTGCCCGACATCGGCAGGTCGAGCCCGTTGAACGCCTGGGGGTCGACGGGTTGGGCCCGGCGCAGGCGCATGGCGTCGATCGCCAGGTTGCGGGTGATCACCAGCAGCCAGGTGTGCACCGATCCACGTCGGGAGTCGTAGGCCGCGGCCGAGCGCCAGGCCCGGACGAAGGCCTCCTGGGCCACGTCCTCGGCCAGGTGGGGGTCGGTCACCATCGAGCGGGCCAGGCCGTAGACCCTGCCCTGGAAGCGACGGATGAACGCGGCGGCGGCGTCGGGGTCGCCCAGGGCGAAACTGGCCAGCAGCGTGTCGTCGGAAGCGGCCCCCATCGTGGGGAGGGTACGGGAGCGGCGCCCGCAGGGATTGGCTCTTGCCGGATGAAACAGGCAATCTCTCCCCGGCCGGCGTCCGTAGGAGAGATCAGGACGGGCCGAACGAGGAGAGACCACGATGGCGACGACAAGAGATGGCCGTGTTGGCGGGGCCCGACGGATGATGGCGACGCTGGCCGTCTCCGCGTCCCTGGCCCTCGTCATGGCCGCCTGCCAGTCCAACAACGACCCCGGCGTCGCCGTCGCCCCGGTCACCACGACCATCGCCGCCCCGGCCACCACCACCACCGTGGCGCCGACGACGACCGTGGCGCCCAAGCCGACCGTGGCCACCGCCAGCAGCGCCACGCTCGGGGCGATCTTCGTCGACGCCACCGGGAAGACCCTCTACACCTTCGACCACGACACCGGCGGCACGAGCACCTGCACCGGCGGCTGTGCCGGCACCTGGCCGGCACTGGTCCTCCCCGCCGGCGTGACCGCCCCGGTGGCAGGCACCGGCGTCACCAACCTCACCGCGGTCGTCCGCCCCGACGATCCGAGCAGGACCCAGGTGGCCTGGAACGGCAAGCCGCTCTACAACTACTCCGGCGACGCCGCACCCGGCGACACCAAGGGCGACGGCTTCGGCGGGATCTGGCACGTGGCCAAGGCGGCCTGATCGAACCCCGGGCCGCTCGGCGGGCCCCGGTTCAGCGGGTCCGGATCAGCTCGGCGATCCGGCTCGACCGGACGCCGGCCCGCTCCTGCTCGTCGCGCTCGAGGACGGTCTTGAGCTCGCCGACCAGGCCGCCGATGTCGAACGGCTTGCCGAGGTAGCCGTCGCAGCCCAGTGACCACCCCCGCAGGGTGTCCTCGGGCAGGCCCTTGACCGTGCACATCACCACGGGCAGCGCCGCGGTGCGGGGGTCGCGGCGGAGCCGGGACAGGGTCTCCCAGCCGTCGAGGTCGGGCATCTGGACGTCGAGGAGCACGATGTCGGGCAGCTCGCCGCACGCCAGCAGCGCCAGGGCGTCGTTTCCGCTCGGGGCGGCGACGACGGTGAAGCCGGCCATGGAGAGCACGAGGTCGGCCAGCAGCCGGATGTCGGCGGCGTCGTCGACCACGAGCGCCCGGGCCATCACGCCGAGCCTCGGGTCAGCACACCGATCTGGCGCATGAAGTCCTTGATGGACGACGGGTCGACGGTCGGCATGACCAGCTCCTCGGCCGCCGCCGGAAGGGCGGCCGGCAGCTCGACGCTGAACGTGCTGCCCCGGCCGACGGCCGTCTCCACCGCGATGTGGCCGCCCATGGCGTCGACCAGGGACTTCACGATGTAGAGGCCGATCCCGGTCCCGCCGAAGCGGCGCACGTCGGTGGACTCGGCCTGCCAGAACTTCTCGAAGCATCGCCGGGACTGCTCCTCGTCCATGCCGATGCCGACGTCGCTCACGAAGATCGTCACCGTGTCGTCGTCGTGACGGCCTCCGAGCACCACGGGGCCGCCGTCGGAGTACTTGACCGCGTTGTCGAGGAGGTAGTCGACCACCGTGCGCAGGGCCAGGCCGTCGGCGCCCGCCATCAGCCGCTCGTGGGCGATCTGGAGGATGACGTGGCGCCCGGTGGCGTCCTGGAGGGCGGCGGCGCGCTCACCCAGCAGGGGCCGGACGTCGAGCCCGTGGACGTCGACGGCGACACGACCGCCCTCGATCTTGCTGGAGAGGAGCAGGCGGTCGACGATGGAGGACAGCTCGAGCGCCCGGCGGTGGATGGCCTCGACAGCCTCCTCGCGGCGGTCCTGGGGCATGCCCGGGAACTGCCGTATGGCGTCGGCGAAGCCGGCGATCACCGTCGCCGGCGTCTTGAGCTCATGCGACGCGGTGGCCAGGAAGAGGGTCTTGGCCTCGTCGGCCTCCTTCAACCGGGTGATGTCCCGGAGGGAGTGGACGACCTCGACCCCGCCCCGGTCGTCGGTCACGGCGAACGCGCTGGCGAGGAGGGGCTGGCGGCGCCCGTCGGCCAGCACCCGCCACACCTCCCTGCCCTCGACGTCCTGGACCGGCCGGCCGGGCTCGCCCTGCACCAGCGGGCAGCCGTGCCTGCAGTCGAAGGCCCGCTCACCGGCCCGCAGACCCAGGGCCCGGGTGCAGGCCATGCCGACCGCGGAGCGCCCTTCCCCACCGATCAGCCGTTGGCCGGCGGGGTTGCACTCGACGATCACGCCGGCGCCGTCGGTGACCACGATGCCGTCGGCCACCCGGGCGACGATGGTCTCCGCCTTCTGCTGGAACCGCCGGGAGCGGACGGCGGTCTGGCGCTGGGTCCGGGCGATACGGCCGACCACCCCGATCAGCCCGGCGAGCGCCAGGCTGGAGACGATCAGCAGGGCGACGGTGAGCCGGTCGCCCGCCGGGGACACGGCCTGCGCCAGCACGGTGAGCGCCACGCAGGGTACGAGGAGCAGCCATGCCGCCCGGCCCCGCCACAGGGCGGCGGCCACGCCCAGGACGACGGCGTCGGCCAGGAGGAACAGGCCCCAGGCCCGGGGCGCCAGGCTCTGGGCCGCGAACGCCATGGCGACGTCGCCCACCGGGCCGCCGAACAGCGCCAGCCGGACCCGGTCCGATCCGCCGGCGCGGGACGACGTGGCCAGCAGCACCGCGGTCCACGGCAGCCACACCAGGCCGGCCAGCAGGAACAGCACCGTCACCGACCGGTCCCAACCTCCCGCCCCCAGGGCGCCGGCGCCCACCAGCCCCACGACGGTCACCGTGACCGCAACCAGGAAGCGCACCAGGGCGACGGTCCGGAGGGCGGCCAGGTCGGCGCCGGCGCCCCCCGGGCGGGGCCGGCCGGCGCCCTCCGGGTGGGGCCGGCTGGCCGGGATCACCGGATCCCGACCTGGGCGAGGGCACCCGGGCGGGCGGTGGCGGAGACGGCGACGCGGTTGCGGCCCTCGGACTTGGCCCGGTACAGGGCGGTGTCCGCCACGGCCAGGAACGCGACTGCATCTCCTTCGGCGGCGGCCACGCCGGCGCTGAGGGTGACGACCGTCCCCGTGCCGGGGCGCCCGGGGTGGGGGATGGCGGCGTCCTCGACCGCCTGGCGGATGCGTTCGGCGGCGGCGGCCACCCGGCGCACTCCGGCGGGCAGGATCACCATCAGCTCCTCGCCGCCGTAGCGGTAGGCCATGTCCGCCTCGCGCAGCTCGCGGCGGATCACCGCCGCCACCCGGCGCAGGGCCTCGTCCCCGGCCTGGTGGCCGGCGGTGTCGTTCAGGGTCTTGAAGTGGTCGAGATCGAAGAGGGCGACGCCGAAGGGCTGGCGGTAGCGGTCGCGGCGCGACCGGAAGACCTCCAGGTCCTCGTCCAGCTTGCGACGGTTCCCGAGGCCGGTAAGGGCATCGGTACGGGCGCTGGCCGCCGCCTCGATGTTGGTCCGTTCCAGCCCGCGGTGGCGCTCGGCGATCTCCCGGTGCAGGCCCGTCACCCGGTCGGCGACCATGAGCCGGAGCTGGAGATGGAAGGCGTCGATCGGCTTGACCAGGCAGTCGTCGACCCCTCCGGCCAGCGCGGTCATGGCGTGTTCCCGGTCGTCGAGGGCGGTGACGAGGATGAAGTAGATGTACTCCACGGTGTCCCGGGCGCGCACCATCTCGCAGAGCTCGAGGCCGTTGACCTCCGGCATCATCCAGTCGCTGATCACCACGTCGACCGGGTTCCGCTCGACCAGCCTCAGGGCGGCCGCCGCCGTGTCCGCGGCAAGGGCGGTATGGCCCAGGCTCGAGACCATCCGTGTCAGGACGAGCCGGACGACCGGGTCGTCGTCCACGACGACGACGTTCACACGCCGGACCGCATGAGAGTCACCAGCGAGCTGCGGACCCGCCCGAACTCGGTGTGCAGGCTGACAACCAGCGCCCGGCTCCCGTCGACGTCGTCCTCCTCGGCGGTGGCACGGAGCCGGCGGCACAGCGATGCCATGCCGGTGGCGCCGAAGCTGGCCGAGCTGCCGGTGAGGGCGTGGGCCTGCTCGCCCACGCCGGCCAGATCGGCGCCGGCGAGCGCGTGGTCGATTGCCTCCAGCCGGGCGGGGGCGGCGGCCAGGAACGCCTGCAACAGCTCTCCGAGCACGCTCAGTCCCTCGGCGTCGGTGATCGACGCCAGCTGGTCGATCACCGCGGCGTCGATGACGGCGGCATCGATCACCGCACCCATGGAGCCCACCGGCCGCGCCGTCCCGGGACGATCCGCCGCCACCCGCTCCGTCGCCACCTGGTAGTCCGTCATCCCCAGCTCCCCCGACCCATTCGTTGGTCTCCTAGGCTCCCTATCGGCATCACATCCCCCGGCCTTGAGCGAGGTCCGGCGGGGCGCGCGTCGCTGACCGAGCATCGACCAGGCGGCCCATCCCGGGACCGACTGCAACCCAACAGCCGCCCAACTCTCCCGACGTGCCGAGGTTTTCCCTACGGTGCCGAGGGTTTTCCCTACGGCGCCTGGGTTTTCCCTACGGTGGACGCATGACCTCGTCGCAGACGTCCGGGGGCCGGGTGCTCGTCGTCGACGACGACGCGGCCGTGCGGACCCTGCTGACGAGGTACCTGGAGATGGAGGGATTCGAGGTCGACCAGGCCGAGGGCGGCGGCAGTGCCCTCGTGGCCATCGCCGCCCGGCGGCCGGACCTGATCCTGCTGGACCTCGTCCTGCCCGCCGAGGACGGCCTCGACATCCTGAACCGGCTGCGGCGCGACAGCAACGTCCCGGTCATCCTGCTGACCTCCCGGGGCAGTGAGGCCGATCGCATTCTGGGCCTCAAGCTGGGGGCCGACGACTACGTGGTCAAACCGTTCTCGGCCGGCGAGCTGGCGGCACGCATCAACTCCGTCCTGCGCCGGACCCGTTCGTCGGCGACCCAGGCGGTGCTGCGTTTCGACGGGCTCACGCTGGACGTGAACACCCGGGAGGTCACCGTGGGCGACGCGCCGGTGAGCACCACCGCCCGGGAGTTCGACCTGCTGGCTTTCCTGGCCTCGTCGCCCCGGCAGGTCTTCTCGCGCCAGCAACTGCTGACCCACGTCTGGAACTCCCGCAGCGAGTGGCAGGACCCCGACACCGTCACCGAGCACGTCCGCCGCCTGCGGCGCCGGATCGAGCCCGACCCGGAGAACCCCCGTTGGATCAAGAC
>JALYYN010000265.1 GCA_030946525.1 Actinomycetota bacterium
AGTTCGGGCGGCCAGGCTGCGCCACCGAGGTCCGGGGCAACGCTCCCAGAAACTGTTGAGAGTTTCCTGGGACAGTCCAACAGAGCCGGGTGTCCACGCCCTGTCTGGCTCCACGGTACACCCCCCCGGCGCACCCTCGCCGTGCCGACGGATACGGGCTTCCCTGTCCCTGGTCGATTCCAGGACTCCTGACATGCGGGGGGAGAAAGGGGGAGAAAGCCTTATGGATAAAGGGTTTGGTCCACCACTCGTGCCCCGGTACCTGCGATAATTATTCCGTGACAATGACGGGTTTTGCTGGGGTGGCGGCTGGTGCTGGGATGGTGCCTGTGCGGAGAGGCCAGCCGTTGCCGTTGCGTCCTGCGGGGTCGGTGCCGATAGGCCCCGCGGTGTCATTGTTGGAGGACGACGAGGGCGGGCTGGTGACGATCTGGGGGATGGCGACGTCGTTCTGGACGGCGGGCGACGTGCTGGGCCGACGGCTGGCGGCGGTCAGCCTGGCGGCTTCTGGGGCGGCGTCGAGGGCGGAGGTGGCCGCCGGGTTCGGCGTCGACACCGACTCGCTGCGGCTGTGGTCGAGGGCGTGGGAGAAGGGCGGGGTGGAGGCGTTGGCGCCTGCCCGGCGGGGACCGAAAGGCCCGTCGAAGTTGACCGCCGAGATGGTGAAAGAAATCGCGGGGTTGCGTGGGGCGGGGTCGACGTTGGCGTCGATCGCAGCCGAGGTCGGGTTGTCGCCCGACTCGGTGCGCACCGCCTTGGCCGCCGCCGCCCCGGGGCCGGCCCCGCAGCCCCCGCCGCCGCCGGACTTGGTGCCGCTGGCGCGTCCTGAGCCTCGGGTCGAGGAGCGGGCGTTGGCCGGGGCGGGGCTGCTGGCGGGGGCGGCGCCGGTGATCTGCGAGGGCGCCAGCCTGCCGGCGGCGGGGGCGTTGGTCATCTTGCCCGCGTTGGCGTTCACGGGGCTTCTCGACGCGGCCGAGAAGGTGTTGGGCCTGCCCAAGGCGGCGTTCTATTCGCTGCGTTCGTTGTTGCTGGTGCTGGTGTTCTCGGCGTTGCTGGGCGAGCCCCGGGCCGAGGGCTTCACCCGTGTCGACCCGGTCAACCTGGGACGCCTGGTGGGCTTGGACCGCGCCCCCGAAGTCAAGACCGTCCGGCGGCGCATGCAGGCGCTGGCCGAGGGGCGCCGCTCCGGGGAACTGTTGGCCGCCCTGGCCGCCCACCATGCCGCCGCCCACCCCGAGGCGATGGGCGTGCTGTATGTCGACGGCCACGTCCGGGCCTATCACGGTGGTGCGGACCTGCCCCGGGCGCACCTGGCCCGGGCCCGTATCGCGATGGCCGCCACCACCGACACCTGGCTGGCGGACGGCAACGGTGACGCCGTTTTGGTGTGGTCGTCGCCGCCGGGGGCGGCGCTGACCGGGGAACTGAAAGCCGCAGCCACGGCGGTGAGAGCCCTGCTCGGCCCCCACGCCCGCCCGACGATCTGTTTCGACCGGGGCGGCTGGAGCCCGAAGGTGTTCGCCGAGCTGGTGAAGGCCGGCTTCGACATCTGCACCTACCGCAAAGGCCCGCTGCACCCCGAACCTCGCAGCGCGTTCACCCATTTCGAGGTGAAAGACCTCTGGGGACATGAACACGACTATTTCCTCGCCGACCGCCAGGTGCGGGTCTACTACGACAAGCGGCGCCGCTATTTCGCGTGCCGCCAAGTCACCCGATTGGACCCTGCCACGGGCCACCAGACCCAGGTCGTCACCACCCGCGCCGACTGGGCCACCCCCCAGGTGGCACAGAACATGTTCGGCCGTTGGCGCGAGGAGAACCTGTTCCGGTTCATGCGCCCCCGGGGCCTCGACGCCATGGACTCCTACGCCAAGGTCGCCGACGACCCCGCCCGGATGGTCCCCAACCCGGCCAAGGCCCGAATGGCCGAACAGTTGGCCGCCGCCCGCGCCGATATCGCGGCCGCCAAAGAAAAGGTCTTGGCTGACGCTGCCGCCCACGGCAGCGCCCCCACCGGGCCCATCGAAGTCGCCGAGGACGCCCTCACAGAACTGAAACAACAGGCCGCCGATATCCCCGCCAAAGTCGCCCTGGGTGACATCCGGCCCGACGCGGTGCGTCTCGACGACGAACGCAAACGCCTCCACGACGCTGTTCGCATGGCCGCCTGGAACGCCGAGCACGCCCTCGCCCGGGCCCTCGGCCCGCATTACGCCCGCGCCGAGGACGAAGCCCACAGCCTCCTCGCCGAAACCATCGCCGCCTCCGCCGACCTACAAGTCGTCGGCAACGAGCTCCACGTCAGCCTCGAAGCGCTCTCCGCCCCCCGGCGCAGCCGGGCCATCGCCGCCCTATGCACCGAGCTCACCGCCACCGAAACCCGCTACCCGGGAACCGACCTACGCCTCGTCTACCGCGTCAAAAGCTACTGAGGCTCGACCCCCGCCCAGCCGCGCTGCCCCGCCCAAACCCCGTAACGATTTCCCCCGCGTGTCAGGAGTTCTGGAGTCATGCGTCGGCGTCCGCGAGGACGCAGTCGAAGCGTTGGTGCGCCGGGATAAACCGGCATGGAGGAGGAGATGGAAGAGCTCTACATCGAAGGAGTAGCGACCCACGGTGGCCCCGAGTCATGCGTTGGCGTCCGTGAGGACGACGACGAAGCATTG
>JALYYN010000269.1 GCA_030946525.1 Actinomycetota bacterium
GCCCCGGTTCTCGACCGAGTGACGCAGGTTGAGGTTCAGGTACCACACCTCGCCCTCGTCCATCTCGACCGGCCGGCCGTCGAGCAGGAACTCGACGCCCGCCCCACCCGACACCGGCACGTGGAGCCGCACCTCGCCGTCGTCGAAGCCCAGGTCGAGGTCGGTGTGCGGCTTGATGCGCGAGCCGGGGCCCAGCCGGAGGAAGCGCACGGCCAGGAGCGGGCAGCGCAGCGTGGCCAGCGCCGCCGCAGTGTGGGGGCAGCGGGCCAGGAGCGGGGTGTCGGCGAAGGCCGCCGACGCGGTCGGGTCCGGGTAGAGCCGCCCGGGCAGCCCTCCCACCGAGCGCAGCGCCGCGCCGCTCCAGTCGCCGTCGTAGCCGGCGGTGTTGAAGTGCGGCACCCAGTCCCGGGGGGCGAGGGCATCGATGTCGGCTCGCAGGCCGTCGACGTCGAACCGCAGCGGCAGCGGCGACCTATCGAGGGACACGGTCCACCAGTCGCTCCAGCTCGCCGTGGATCGGCGTCAACCAGCGCCGGGCGGCGGCATCGATAGCCGGCGTGACCGCGGCCCGCTTCCGCTCGTGGTCGGCCTCGAAGGGCAGGACGGGGTTCTTGGCGTCACGTCCCGCGGAGTCGAGCATCCGGGCTCGGTCCGCTCCGTTGACCGGCACGCCCCAAGCCGGAAGGAGGTGGGTCGTGACGAAGCCCGGGAGCCGGCGGTAGTCGGCGACGGTCACCATGGGGTCGTCGGCGTAGGCCAGGGCGGCCTGGCAGATGCGGGCCAGGGCCCGGGCGGCGAAGTCGGTGAGGGACTCCCCGGTCGTCTCGGGGGACGGCACGCCCAGAACCTCGGTCGGCAGGGCGCCGGGGACGACATGGGCGCCCCGCCGCTGCTCCTGCGACACGAGGACCTCGACGGGGTCCCGGAAGAGGAACAGGCAGGGCACGTCGGGGAACGTGCGCCGGATCAGGGGCAGATCCACCGCTGCCCACGCGTCGAACTTGACGAAGAGCCGTCGGTGCCGGTCGTCCCGCGGCTGGCCGAGGGCGGCCAGCGTGGCTTGCAGCCACCGGGCGCGGGTGGCGTCGTCCACGGGGACCGGCGCATGGTGGTGGGACCGCAACACCCAGTCGACGGGGGGCGCCTCGGACACCACGAGGTGGGCGGGCAGGGCGGCGAGCATCCGGGACACGAGGGTCGACCCGCAGCGGGACATGTGGAACACGAAGCCGGCGGGCGCCAGGCCGGGGTGGCCGGCCGCCCACCGAGCGACCTCGTCCATCCCCGTCCGGTGGCGGAACAGGAGCCGGAACGGATGGCGGAAGCAGCGCTCGACCGTCTGGTCGAAGAACGGGTCGTCGAAGGCGATGCCATCGGCCCGGCACCAGTCGACGACGGGAGCCTGGTGGTCCCAGTCGATCCGGATGGGGGTCCAGCCGGTCAGATCCACTGCCGTCCGATCCACCGCAGTCAGATCCACTGCCGTCAGATCCACTGCCGCCCCCACGCCGCCCGGCTCTCGCGCAGCCCCTCGTCCACGTCGGACGGCTCGACGTCGAACCCTGCTGCCGCGGCGCGCGCCACCACCAGGATGACGAAGGCCGCCCGGCCGGGCGTGGCCAGCAGTTCGTCCTGGAGGCCACGGTCGGCGAGGACTGCGGCGCGGAACCGCTCGAGGCCCTCAGCCGACACGATCCGGCTCCCATGTCATCTCCACGTCGGGGACGCCGGCGCCGGTCACCGCGAAGCCGAGCCGGCCGTACCAGGCGACGAGGCCGTCGTCGTGGGCGGCGGCGTGGATGCGGACCGGCGTGCGGGCCGCGCCGGCCCGGTCGAGCACCTCTCCGACCAGGGCGGCGCCGATGCCCCGGCGGCGATGGCCGGTGAGCACCGCGAGGTCGACGATGAGGTACCGGTCGGCCCCCTCGTCGACCAGCGACCGTCCCACCGGCTCGCCGTCGATGAGGGCGAGGGAGTGGCGCGCGCCGGGGAAAGCGGCGGCGTAGCCCTGCTCGCGGGCCCGGTGCTGGATCTCCAGCAGGGTCGCGACCTGAGCGGCCGGACCCGGGAGCGACCCGAGATCGCCGGCGCGTCGGTCGGCGTCGAGGCGGGCGAGGAACGGGCCGTCGTCGGCGGTGGCCGGGCGGATCGACAGCGACTCGGGAGCGCCCGTCACGACGGCACCATACGTTGGTACAGTGCGGCCCGCCGTTCGGGGAGAGGCGGCAGGCAACCTTCGTCAGTCCATCGTCAGAGGGAGCACGCATGTCCGATCCGTTCCTCGGTGAGATCCGGCTGGTCCCCTACAACTTCGCCCCTCGCGGGTGGGCCTTCTGCCAGGGCCAGATCCTCGCGATCTCCCAGAACACCGCCCTGTTCTCGCTGCTCGGCACCACCTACGGCGGCAACGGACAGACCACATTCGCCCTCCCCGACCTGCGGGGAAGGGGAGCGGTGAGCTCCGGCCAGGGACCCGGCCTCTCCAACATCAGCCTGGGACAGGTGGCCGGCTCGGAGACCGTCACGCTGACCCAGGGCCAGATGCCGGCGCACGGCCACCTGGCCGGCGCCTCGAACGGGGCGGCCGGGGGCAGTCGGCCCGCCGGCCAGGTGCCGGCCGCCGGTGGCGCCTATGCGGCGTCGTCCGACGGCAGCACGCTCAATCCGGCGTTCATCCAGAACACCGGGGGCAGCCAGCCCTTCCCCATCCGGTCGCCGTACCTGGGCCTGAACTACATCATCGCCCTCGAAGGCATCTTCCCCTCCCGCAACTAGCGCGAGTCGGGCACCCGGCGGTTGACGACCGCCTCGTAGCGCTGGCCGTGAAGGGCCATCCCCACCGGCGCAAGTGACATCGGGAACCACCCGAACACCGGGTGGCCGACGCGATAGGTGCCGCCGTGGACGGTCTCGTCGCCCCCGCCGCGGAAGATCAACGAGTACGACTCCCCGCTGGTGGCCTGGCCCGCAGTCGGTCGCGGGTGGCCGTTGACCTCGACCAGGGTGAGGTCGGCGAAGCGGAACGAACCCGTTCTCACCCGGAAGCGGGTGCCGAGGACGTGTGTGAACGCGGCCAGCGTCAGGGTGCGACCACCGGCCGCCGGTGCCGCTGACGCGGCCAGGAACCGGCCGGTGCCGCCGCCTCCCAGAGAGACCGGGACGGCGGCAGCCACAACCCCGCCGAAGAACTGGCGCCTCGAGATCCGCCGGCCGACTGCAGTGCCTTCCATGTCCGACCACCCCCCCCGGCGGGGATGGTACCGGCCGTGCAAAAGCGCCGCCCGCGAGCCGGGCCTACAGGAACTCGGCGAGGTCCTCCAGCAGCTGGCCCTTGCCCTTAGCCCCGACGATGCGCTTCTTGGCCACTCCGTCCTGGAAGACCATGAGCGTGGGGATGCTCATGATGCCGAAGCGTTGGGCGACCCCGGGTGCGTCATCGACGTTGAGCTTGGCCATGCGGACCTTGCCCTCGTTCTCACCGGCGATCTGCTCCAGGACCGGGGCGACCATCCGGCAGGGACCACACCACTCGGCCCAGAAATCGACGACCAACGGGACGTCGGACGAGCCGACCTCCTCGTCGAACGTCTCATCGGTGAGCTCCAAAAGCTTGCCCATCTGCCTCATGCCTCCTAGAAGTCGGTCTCTTCAACGCCGGCGGGCCGGCTCGCATTCCGCCGGCGGCCGACCGGCGACGGCGACGCTGGACATGTCACCACTGCGTCGGTGTCTCGTTGATGTCCGAGTCGTGCGGCTGGCTCTCCAGCCACCGCTCGGCGTCGATGGCCGCCATGCAGCCCGAGCCGGCGGCGGTGACGGCCTGGCGGTAGGTGCGGTCCTGGACGTCGCCGGCGGCGAAGACGCCCTCGACGTTGAGGTGGGTGCCGTGGTGGGTCAGGAGGTACGACGCGTCGTCCATGGCCAGCTGGCCCATGAACAGGTTGGTGTTGGGATGGTGACCGATCGCCACGAACATCCCGGTGATGTCCAGCTTCGACCGCTCGCCGGTCTTGGTGTTCTCGAGGGTGGCTCCGGCGAGCCGGTCCTCACCGTGCAGCTCGACGGGCACCGAGTCCCAGACGAAGGTGATCTTGTCGTTCTTGAACGACCGCTCCTGCATGATCTTCGACGCCCGCAGGGTGTCCCGGCGATGGATGACGTACACCCTCTCGGCGAACTTGGTCAGGAAGTTCGCCTCCTCCAGGGCGGAGTCGCCCCCGCCCACCACGGCGATCTGCTGGCCCTTGAAGAAGAACCCGTCGCAGGTGGCGCAGGTGGACACGCCGTGGCCGAGGAGCCGACGCTCGGCGTCGAGGCCCAGCATCTTGGCTCGGGCGCCGGTGGCGACGATGACGGCCTGGCCGCGGTACTCGGTGTCGCCCACCCAGATGCGGCCGGGGCGACCGGAGAAATCGACCTTGCTGATCTTCTCGGTGACGAACTCGGCCCCGAAACGGGCGGCCTGGGCCCGCATGGCGGTCATCAGCTCGGGACCCTGGATGCCGTCCACGAAACCCGGGTAGTTCTCCACCTCGGTCGTCAGCATGAGCTGGCCGCCGGGCTGGTCCCCCGTCGAGGACGGTACGCCCTCGAAGACCAGGGGCCGGAGGTTGGCGCGGGCGGTGTAGATGGCCGCGGTCAGGCCGGCCGGGCCCGAGCCGATGATGACGACGTCCCGGACGGTGCTCTCGGTCACGCCTCTCCTGTGGTGCTCAGCGGGCGCCCGGTCATCCGGCGCCCCGTTCCCGGACGGCGGGAGCCGTCCTCTTCGACCAGCAGAACAACCCGGCGCCCAGGAATATTGCCCCGAGGACGACGTCGGGCAGCCACACGTTGCTGGGCAGGATCACGTCGAGGATCCGGATGGACGCGATGACCAGGAGGATGAGCGCCATCAGGCCGACGACGGCGGCGATCAGCCCGAACACGATCAGCCGGGCGACACGGACCAGACGGTCGGTGGTGTTGCTCCGGACCACCTCGATGACGTGGTCGAGGCGGTCGAGCAGATCCGCGGTCCAGTCAGCACCCTCCTGAGCCATCCCGGGAGCCTACCCTCGGGGTGTGCGTCCCATCCTGAGCCTGGTGGCCGGCGTCGCCGTCGCCGCCGTCGGCGCCGCCGTGCTGGGTGAGTACGGGTTCGACGGGCTGGCGGTGATCGGTTCGGCGATCGTCCTGGGCCTGTTCGTGGCCGAGGCGGTGGTCAGCGTCGCCCGGAGCGGCAGCCGGCCGGGGGCGGTGGGCGCCGCGGTCGCCACCGCCGCCGGCATGACGTGGGCGGGCTGGATCTCCACCGGGCACCGGTTGGGGACGGTGGCCTGGAAGGGATGGGTGGCGGTGGCGCTGGGCGCCGCCGTCGCCGCCTTCAGGGCCCGGCCGCCCGGAGCAGCACGCCGCAGTCGGCCTGCGCCAGCAGCAGCAGAGTGACCGGCGCCGGGCCGGTCGAGAACCCCAGTACCACCGCAGGTGCCCCCTGGTGGGTGGCGGTGGCGAAGTAGACCACCTCTCCCAGGGAGGGGTCCCGGGTCCGGGCCTGCTCCTCACACGGTCGGGTCCCCACCACGCTGGGGGCCACCGGATTGATGGCGCCGGCGGCGTTGGGCGTGGTCGCCGGACCCGAGGGGACGGGCGAGGTGGCCTTGGCGGCGATGCCCGGCCCGGCCCGGGCGAGGAGGGTCGGCGCGTCCGGAATCTCGCCGAGATCGCCGGTCGTCGGCGCCGCGGTCGCAGCCGCGCCGCCGTTGGCGCTCCCGCCCGCAGCCGCGGCGCTATTGGCGCTCCCGCCCGCATCGCCGGAC
>JALYYN010000270.1 GCA_030946525.1 Actinomycetota bacterium
CGGGCTCAGACCGCCCTTCTTGCCATCGCGGCGCCCGCCCGTAGCGGACAGCGCTGCGTAGAGCCGGTCCAGGTCCTCGGCAACCAGCCTCTGGAGCGGGACACCGCTGATTCGGGGGACGACGTGCAGTTCGATGTTGCGGCGGTAGGAGTCGAACGTCGCCGGGCTCAGCTGGCTGACCTGGCCGGGCAGCCACCGTTCGGTCAGGTACTCGCTGCTTGCCGCCGGCCAGGACACGGCGGACGTCGAGTTCCCCCACCCCGTCCTGTCGCTCAGCCATGCCGGTGGGGTGGCGGTGGCCGTCCGCTGTGACGAGGATGTCCGTGGCGTCGGCGTCGACTTCGAGCCGTGGCGCCCCGAGGCCGACCTGCGGGTGGCCCGGTTCTTCCTCCGCCCGACGGAACTGGCTGCGGTAACGGGGGCCGCGCCCCTCATGCGGCTCTGGACGATCAAGGAGGCGCTCTACAAGGCGACCCCCGACAACGGCCCGTGCGTGCTGCTCGACTTCGCGCTGGCCGACCCGGGCGGGGCGTGCGGCCACGCCGTGGGGCCCCGGGGGGAGGCCCTGCGCTACGCAGCCATCGACGTGGCCGGAGGGCATCTGGCGGTCGCCGTCTGCGCGCTCGGGAGGCGTCATGGCCCGGTCTGAGGACGCCCGGTCTGAAGAGGCACTGTCTGACGACGAGCTGTTCGTGCTCAGCTACTACCGGACGTCGGAGATCAACGGGTCGCTGTTCTTCGGCCGGTTGGCCCGTGCCCTGCGACCGGGCCCGATCCAGCACGACCTGTCGAAGCACTTCGCCGACGAGGCCCAGCACGCCTGGTACTGGACGACCTGCATCGACCGCCTCGGCGCCCGGCCGATGCGGCTCTCCGAGGCCTACCAGGACCAGTACCTGGAGGCGGCCGGGTTGCCCGTCAACCTCATGGAGGTGCTGGCCATCACGCTGGTGTTCGAGCGGCGCGTGATCAACCAGTACGCCAAGCACCTGTCCCTTCCCGGACTGCACCCGGAGGTGCACGGCACCATCGAACGCATCATGGAGGACGAGCGGTGGCACGTGCAGTGGGTCCGCGACGCGTTGGCCGGCATGGAGGACCGTTTCGGCAAGGCGCACATCGAGGCCACCATCACCCGGAACCGCGGCGCCGACCGTGAGGTGTACGCCAAGACCCTGGCCGAGTACGAGGCCCGGCTGGGGTTCCTGTCCGTGCCCAACGACACGAAGGAGGCCTGAATGGCCCTGACCACCGACGACGTGCGCCGGCGCATGGCCCAGATCCTGGAGATTCCGGAGGAGCGGGCGACGCCCGACACCGTGCTTACCGATCTCGTATCGGACAGCTTCCGGCTGGTCGAGATGGCCATCGAGCTCCAGGAGGACTTCGACGTCATCATCGGCCAGGCCGACATGGTCGATCTCCGGACGGTCGCCCAGCTGGCCGAGCTCGTCCGGTCCCGGGTCGTCGTCCCCTGATCCGTGGAGACCGCAGGCTGAGGCCGTTCGCGGTGCTGGCGGCGATCGCCGCGGTCGACAGCTTCTCCTACGCCCTGGTCCTGCCGGTGCTGCCCTTCGAGCTGCGCAGCATGGGTGCCGGAGCGGTCCTCGTGGCGGCCGTTTTCGCCGCCTTCTCGGCCTGCCAGTTCGTCGCCGCGCCCGTGCTGGGTCGGGCGAGCGACCGGTGGGGCCGCAGGCGGGTGCTACTGGTGAGCCAGGCGGGCACACTGGCCGGCTTCGTGGTGTTGTTCCTGGCCCGTTCGCCCGGCCAGGTGCTGGCCGCCCGGGTGATCGACGGGGCGACGGCGGGCAACCTGGCCGTGGTCTACGCCACCCTGTGCGACCTCTACGCGGCCGAGGAGCGGGCGCCGCGGTTCGCCATGCTGAACACCGCGGCCGGGATCGGGATCCTCGCCGGCCTCGGGGTGTGCGCCGCGCTCACGACGCGCGGGTTCGCCACGCTCGCCGCGGTGGCGGCGTCGGCTGCGCTGGTCACCATCGCCGGCAGCCTGGTCGTGACGTTCCCTCCACCCTCCGGCGCGGTGGATCGCGCCAGGTGGGGGAGGCTGCTCATCGGCGCACCCGTGTCGCTGCGCCGGTCGGGCATGGTCGTGGTGGCCGTGCAGGTGCACCTCGGGGCCTTCGCCGTCACGCTTCCGGCGCTCCTCCATGCCACCATCGACGCGTCGGCCCGCTCGGGAATCGTCGTCGCCGCGGTCGGGCTGGTCGTCGGGATCGCCGCGCAGGTCACCGCCGGCGTCCGCCTGAACCGCCGGCTGGGCGATCGCCTCGCCGCCGCTGCCGCCCTGGGCGGGGTGGAGGCGGGTGTGCTGCTCCTGGGCGTGGGCACGGGCCGTGGCCCCCTTGTCGGGTTGGTCCTGTCCGGAGCGGGCGCCGCGCTGGTGGCCGCCGGCCTGCTGTCGGCACTGACCGCGACGTCGTGGCTGAGCACGTCCGCGGCTCTCGGCGCCGGGTTGTTGATGGGTCTCTCCCAGGCGCTCGCCTCCGTCGGCCAGCTGATCGGGCCGGCTCTCGGCTTCGTCGCCCTCGCCGCCGCGTCCTGGGTGCTCCTCGGTCTTCTCGCCTCGCTCGGCGTCGTCGGCATCGCCGCCTGCCGCCCCCTCCGCAGGACGGTGTCGTGAGGAGGGTCGCACTCGCACGTGAAGCGTGCTCGGCGAGTCGCATCGTGCTCCCGCGACGCTCATCCGTCGTCGCGGCTCGGGCAAGGGCGTGGGTGCTGTGAGCCGGCCCCTTCGCCGCACGGACCTCGGTGACGGCCGGGCCGGCCGGGTGGTGTTCTCCCAGGTGCGCGAGGACCCGAGTGTCGACGTCGCCCACGTCCGCCCGGGTGGCGACGACCACGTGGTCGTGGTGACGTCGGCCGGGTGCACGGCGCTGGGCATGCTCGCCGCCGGAGCCGGACGGGTCACCGCGGTCGACAGCAACCACGCCCAGAACGACCTGGCCGATGCGATCACGGCTGCGCTCACCGCCTTCGACCACCCGACCATGCTGCGCTTCGTCGGTGCCGGCGTCGCAACTGGGGCCGAGCGCCGGGCGCACTACCGTGAGCTCCGGCCACTGCTGACCGAGGCGGCGAGGACGCGATGGGACGCGCACCCCCGCCTGATCGCCCGTGGCCTGGTGCATGCCGGGCTGACCGAGCAGGCGTCGGTGCCGATCGTGGCGCTCATCCGCCACGCCGTGCAACGACCGTCCACCGTCGCCGCCCTCCTTGCCGCCGATGATCCCCTCACCCAGAGGGATGTGTTCGACCGGGATTGGGACAACCGGCGCTGGCGGGCGATGTTCGCCGTCGCGCTCAACCGCTACACCTGCCGGCCCCTCTATCGGGGCTTCTTCGACAACGTGGACGCGACGAAGTTCTCCGAAGCGTTCCGCGGCGGGATCGACCACGCGCTGCGGGGCGTGCCGATCGCCGAGAACTGGTACGTCCACGACCTGTTCGAGGGTCACTACCGGGCGGAGTGCCTCCCCCCCCACCTCCGGATTGCCGCCCAGGCGACGATCGCCGCCAACCGGCACCGGATGCGGCTGGTGGACGGCTCGGTGGGCGCGCTGCTGCGCACCCTTCCCGATGGCGACGTGAACGGCTTCTGCCTCTCCAACGTGGGCGAATGGCTCCCTGCCGAGCAGTTTGCCGCGCTGCTCCGAGAGGTGGTCCGGACCGCCGCTCCCGACGCGATCGTCGTGTTCCGCAACTTCGTCCCCCGCGACGACGTCATCCCCCGGGCGTTGCGCGACGCCCTACGACCGGTCGCCCCCGGGAACCTGGCCGTCGTCACGGATCGCAGCCTGGTGCGCTACCAGACCGTCGTCAGCCGTGTCGTCAAGTAGCGAATAGCGAATCCCGCTGGGACCAGTCGACGCCGGGCAGAATGGTCGTAAGCTGGAGTCGGCCAGGACCGAATGTAGACCCAGATCGACGACGAGCAGACCAGGGCCGGTGCGACAGCGCCGGCCCTTGCGCTGGAGCGACCATGTCAGAACGAAACGAGCATCAGGCCGTCCGGCTGCGCGACGGGCGGTTGCTGGGCTTCGCCGACTACGGCGATCCTGACGGCGCCCCTCTGCTCTTCTTCCACGGCGAGGTCGGCTCCCGGCTGCTCGGCCGTGCCCTCGACTCCGCCGCCCGCGACCGGGCGCTACGAATTGTGTCTCCGGACCGTCCTGGCCTGGGGTTGTCGGACTTCCGCCCGGGGCGGACCATCGCCGAATGGCCCGCCGACGTGGTCGAACTGACCGGTCAACTCGGTATCGGGCGGTTCGGCGTGGTCGGGGTGTCAGCAGGCGCTCCGTACGCCCTCGCCTGTGGGTGGATGGTGCCGGAGCGCCTCACCGCCGTCGTGGTGGTGAGCCCCGCCCTGCCTCCCTCCATGCGCGAGCGTCGGCCGGACACGCCCCGGCTCGAGCGGCTTCTGACCCGGTCGGCCACCCAGGCGCCGTGGACGATCAGGCCGGTGATGACGTTGCTCGGGAACGCCAGCCGGCGGTCGCCGGAGCAGGCCGTCGATCGCATGGCCGCCTCCGCGGGAGAGGCCGACCACGCTGTCTTCTCGCGCCCTGAGGTGCGGTCGATGCTCACCCGTTCGATGACAGAGACGTTCCGGTCGGGATCGAGGGGTGTGGCGCACGACCTCCGACTGCTCGCGTCGAACTGGGGGATCCCGTTCGACGGCGTCCCGACCGAGGTGGCGGTGGTGCGGGGCGAGGCCGACGCCGAGCTGACCGCGCCCGGTGCGCAGCGGCTGGTCGATGCACTGCCGCACGCCTACCTCCGCACCGTCCCCGGCGCCGGGCACCATGTCGCCCTGGCCGAGCCGGGCCAGGTCCTCGACGCGGTGGCCAGGCCCCGCGTGCAGGCCGAATGATGCCCACCACCGACGACCAGACCGCCACCACCGTCGACCAGTCCGCAGCCACCGAGGACGGCACCACGTTCGCCGACCTCGGCCTGCGACCTGAGCTGCTCGCCACCCTCGCCGGCCTCGGCTACGAGGAGCCGACACCGATCCAGCGCGAGACCATCCCGCCACTGGTCGAAGGTCGGGACCTGCTCGGCCAGGCCGCCACCGGGACGGGCAAAACGGCTGCCTTCGCCCTCCCGCTGCTGCAG
>JALYYN010000282.1 GCA_030946525.1 Actinomycetota bacterium
CTGCGGGTGCTGGTCGGCCAGGCCAAGACGGTGGGCGAGGTCCTGCAGGTGCAGTCGAGCCTCTTCAACGTCCGCCAGCAGATCGAGCAGCTCACCGCCCAGCGGGCCAACCTCGACCAGTCGGCCGGCCTGGCGACGATCCACGTGTCGATGTTCGAACCGGGGGCGGCGGTCACGACGGTCCCGCCCGTCGACGAGCGCTCCCTGGCCCACAGCCTGCAGCGGGGCTTCGACGGCATGCTCGCCGTGGTCGGCGGCATGATCGTGGTGCTCGGCTGGCTGGTGCCCGTCGCGGTCCTGGGCCTCCTCGGCTGGGGCGCTTCCCGACTGCGGCGACGGCGCCCGCCCGCCCCGGCCCCCGTCGTCTGAGCCACCCCCAGCCGAACTGGTCTGACCGAGTGCGACTATTCGCACTGGGCGAGACCAGTTGGGCGGGGGGGCGGAGTTGCCCGGAAATCAGGCGGTGGCGATGCGGTGGCCGACCCGGGAGACCAGGGACTGCTCGAGGGTGGGCGCGAACGGCTGGTTGAACGAGAAGAACGTCAAGCTGACCGTCGAGCGGTCCTTGGTGATGTAGACGAGGTCGACGAACAGGCGATCGGTGTGGTCGCTGTAAACGACGCTGGCGGTGAGGCGCACGCCAACGGAGGCGTCCCCGAAGGCCTCGACGTCGAGGGGTGCGGCCGCCATGTCCGCCACGGTGGCGCCGGGGGCCTGGCGCTGGAGGTCCGCCTTCAGCGAGGCGAGCACACAGTCGCCGTAGCCGGGGCCACGGGTGGCGGCCAGGTCGGCCCGCGCGTCGTCGGCGGTGTCGAGGACAGTGGCGATGGACGAGACCTGGGCCTGGTCCAGGGTCATGTCGGGGCCGTAGGCGATGGCGGTGCGGGTCGTCGCCGGATCGGGCCGGCCCAGGCAGGTGGCGATCTGCCGGGCCCGCTCCTCCTCGCCGGGATCCGCGGAGTGCGCCGCCCCCTTCCACGGCGCGGGCAGGTCGGCCTGCTCCAGGACGATGGTGTGGGCGGTCGCCGAGTCGGAGGCCTTCCCCGTCTGCGGGGCCGGGCCGACCGGGTCGGCGCTGCCCCCGCCTCCTCCTCCGCACGCGGTCAGGACCAGGGCCATCCCTGCGACCGACGACCGCCAGCGGAGGATCACGCCTCCCAGCGTAGGTTCGGATCGCACCCGGCGGCGGCCCGGCGTAGCGTCGCCGACGGTGAAGGTCCATCTCCTCGACGGGACGTACGAGCTCTTCCGCCACCACTTCGGCGTGCCGTCCTCCGAGCGCGACGCGGCCGACGCTGACGAGGTGGCCGGCACCCGTGGCGTGCTGTGGAGCGTGCTGGGCCTGCTGGAGACCGGGGTCACCCACCTGGCGGTGGCCACCGACCACGTCATCGAGTCGTTCCGCAACGACCTCTGGCCCGGGTACAAGTCGAGCGCCGGCGTCCCCGACGTGCTGCTCGCCCAGTTCCCGCTGCTGGAGGAGGCGCTGGGCGCCCTCGGGGTGACCGTCTTCCCGATGGTGGAGCTGGAGGCCGACGACGCACTGGCCGCGGCGGCCGCCACCGCGGCGGCGGACCCGGACGTCGAGCAGGTGGTGATCATGACTCCCGACAAGGACCTGGCCCAGTGCGTGGTCGGGACGCGGGTGGTCCAGCTCGACCGCCGCCAGAACATCCTCACCGACGAGGACGGCGTGGTGAAGAAGTACGGCGTGCGGCCGGAGTCGATCCCCGACTGGCTGGCCCTGGTCGGCGACTCGGCCGACGGTTTCCCCGGCCTGCCGGGCTGGGGCAAGACGTCGGCCAGCGCTGTGCTGGCCCGGTACGTCCACATCGAGGACATCCCTGAGCACCATTTCCGCTGGGACGTCACCGTTCGCGGCGCGGCCCGCCTGTCCGCGGCCCTCACCGAGCAGCGCGACCTGGCCATGCTCTTCCGGGACCTGGCCACCCTTCGGTCCGGGGCAAAGGTCCTGGGCGACGTCGACGAGCTGCGCTGGCGGGGTCCCGGCGACGGCCTGGCCGAGATGACGGCCCGGTTGCGGGCCTGGCGGTTCACCGATCGTGTCGCCGCCCTCCATCCCACCTGACCGGGCGCCGGTAACCTCGGCCACCATGGAGTCGCGCCTGGAGGATCTGCGCGCCCGCAAGGACCTGGCCCTCCACGCCGGCTCCGAGGAGGCGGTCGGCCGCCAGCACGAGCGGGGCAAGATGACGGCGCGCGAGCGGGTCGAGGCTCTCCTCGACCCGGGCACCTTCGTCGAGCTGGACCTCCTGGCCCGGCACCGGGCCGTCGGAGTCGGTCTCGACCGCGAGCGGCCCTACACCGACGGGGTCATCACCGGGTGGGGTGACGTCGACGGCCGCCAGGTCTTCGTCTTCAGCCAGGACTTCACCGTGTTCGGCGGCTCGCTGGGCGAGGTGTTCGCCGAGAAGATCCACAAGGTCATGGACATGGCCGCCGAGGTGGGGGCGCCGTTCGTGGGGATCAACGACGGCGCCGGCGCCCGCATCCAGGAGGGGGTCGTCGCCCTCGACTCCTACGGTCGCATCTTCCGGCGCAACGCCCGGGCGTCGGGCGTCATCCCCCAGATCAGCGTGATCATGGGCCCGTGCGCGGGCGGGGCCGTCTACAGCCCGGCCCTCACCGACTTCGTTTTCATGGTCGAGGGCTCGTCGTACATGTTCATCACCGGGCCCGACGTGGTGAAGGCCGAGACGGGGGAGAGCGTCAGCCTCCAGGAGCTCGGCGGCGCCAACGCCCACGCCACCCGTTCGGGCGTGGCCCACTTCGTGGCGCCCGACGACGCGACCTGCCTGGGCGACGTCCGCCGACTGCTGTCCTTCCTGCCGTCGAGCAACGCCGCGCCGCCTCCGTGGACGACGCCCACCGACGACCCCGCCCGCACGTCGCCCGAGGTGGCCGGCCTCCTCCCCGAGAACCCCGGCGCCTCCTACGACATGGCCGCGGTGATCGCCGCCGTCGTCGACGACGGCTACCTGTACCAGTACGCCCCCCGATGGGCCCGCAACATGCTCTGCGGCCTGGTGCGCCTCGACGGCCACACGGTCGGGGTGATCGCCAACCAGCCCCAGGTCCTGGCCGGGGTGCTCGACATCGACAGCTCGGAGAAGGCGGCCCGGTTCGTCCGCACCTGCGACGCGTTCGACATCCCGATCGTGGCCTTCGTCGACGTGCCCGGCTTCCTGCCCGGCACCGACCAGGAGCACGGCGGCATCATCCGCCACGGGGCCAAGCTGCTCTACGCCCTGTGCGAGGCCACCGTCCCCCGTATCCAGGTCATCACCCGCAAGGCCTACGGCGGCGCCTACGTGGTGATGAACTCCAAGGCCATCGGCGCCGACCTGGCCTACGCCTGGCCCAGCGCCGAACTGGCGGTCATGGGCCCCCGGGGGGCGGTGGAGATCCTCCATCACCGGGAGCTGGCCGAGTCTGCCGACCCGGCCGCGCTGCAGGGCGAGCTCGTCGCCGACTACGTCGAGGCCTTCTCCAACCCCTGGATCGCCGCCGAGCGGGGCTACGTCGACGACGTGATCGACCCGGCGACAACCCGGTCCACGCTCATCAAGGGCCTGGCCATGCTGCGGTCCAAGCGGGTGCCGGCGCCGTCCCGGAAGCACGGCAATGTCCCCCTCTGAAGGCGGGCCGCCCGAGGTGGCGGCGATCGCCGTCGCCCTGGTGGCCATCTGGCAGGCGGAGGAGCGGTCGGCCGCCGAGGTGATGCCGCCCGGCGAGCGCGCCGGGCCGTGGCGGTTGGCGGGGCGGCGGTGGGAGCGCCGGACGGGCCACCGGTGGAGCTGACCACCGTCACCGATACCGAGGCCGTCCTCCACGACGGCCTGCGGGTGATCCGGGTCGACGGGCTGCGGCCGGGCAGGCAGCAGACGGTGGAGGGTCTGACGTTCCACACCCTCGCCCGGCCCCCCGGCCAGCTATTGGCCCGGGTGGCGACGGTGAGCGACGTCCACATCGGCGAGACCGAGTGCGGCCGGTACGACGGGGTGAACCTCGGTCCGCCCCTCCGGGCGGAGCCCGACGAGCCGCCGTACCCCGAGACGATGGCCAGGGCGGCCGCCACGGAGATCGCGACCGCGGGTGTCGACGTGGTCGTGGCCAAGGGGGACGTGACCGGGCGGGGCGCGATCGGCGAGCTGGCCACCTTTCTCGACATCTTCGAACCATCCTTCGGCGACCGCCTGCACTGGACCAACGGCAACCACGACGTCTGCACGGTCTCGGAGCTTCCGGCGGGTGAGCGGCCGGCGACCGAACTGGTCAGAGTGGCCGGGGCCCGGCTGGCGCTGCTGGACACCGCGGTGCCCGGTGAGACCGGCGGCCGCGTCACCGACGGGCAGCTGTCCTGGCTCGACGACCTGGGCGCCGACCCCGGCGACGGGACGCCGGTCCTGGTCTTCGGGCACCATCCCCTCTTCGACCACACCGCCTTCACCGCCGGCATCGACAGCGCGTCCTCCGACCGGCTGGTCGAGGTGTTCGCCCGCCGGCCGGCCCTGGCGGGGTACTTCGCCGGCCACAGCCATCGCAACCTGGTCCGCCGGCTGGCCCAGACCGGCGACGTCCCCTGGGCCGAGATCGGGGCGACCAAGGACTACCCCGGCGTCTGGGCCGAGTACCGCATCTACGAGGGTGGGATCCTGCAGGTCGTGCACCGGATCTCCTCGCCGGAGGCGTTGGCCTGGACCGAGCGGACCCGGGCCATGTTCGGCGGCCTCTACCCGTCGTACTCGTTCGGCTCGCTGGCCGACCGCTGTTTCCGGGTCAGATGAGCTCCTCGGCCAGGAGATCCATGAGCAGACTGTCGCGCCAGGTCCCGTCGTTGGCCCGCTCGTAGCGGCGCATGACGCCGACGTCCCGGAAGCCGACCCTGCGGTAGGAGGCGATGGCCCGGGTGTTGACGACGGCCGGGTCGATGGTGAGGCGGTGGTGGCCCAGATCGTCGAAGAGGTGGCGGGCCAGGGTGCGTACCGCGTCGGTCCCCAGGCCCCGGTTGCACCAGTCGGGATGCAGGGTGACGTCGATGCTGGCGTGGCGGTACTCGGGGTCGGCCTCCTCGAAGTACTGGATGAAGCCGATCAGCCGGCCGTCGACCTCGATCACCAGGCCGACCCCCTCGTCGGCGTTGGTCAGGCGGGCCGCCAGCCGGGCCAGGTTCTCGCCCGGCCACCACTCGGCCACCTCCGGCACCTCGAACAGGCGGGCCAGCGGCTCGACGTCGCCCGCCGCCAGCGGACGGAGCGAGACCCGGGTTCCGTGCAGCACGAGCCGATTCTCGTTCAACTGGTGACGCTCGGCGGCGCCGGACGCCGCTGCGTGTCACCGGTTCGGGAGGGGGTGGGCGCGGGCGGTAGCTTGGCCCGGTGAGCGGACCTCTTGCCCTGGTCGGTGGAGCCGAATGGCAGGAGGGCTGCACGTTCGACCGGACCCTGTTCGAGGCGAGCGACGCCGACGAGGTGCTGGTCCTGCCCACCGCCGCCGCCTACGAGCACCCCGAGCGGGCGGTCGAGTGGGCGGAGAAGTGGTTCGCGGGCCTGGGAGCGAGGGCCCGGGGCCTGATGGTCGTCAGCCGGCCCGGCGCCGAGGACGAGGCCAACGTGGCCGCCATCCGCGACGCCCGGTTCATCTACCTCTCCGGGGGCTCGCCGCTCCACCTGCGGTCGGTGCTCAAGGACTCGGCGGCGTGGGACGCCCTGTGCGCGGCCTGGCAGGGCGGCGCGGTCCTGGCCGGGTCCTCGGCGGGGGCCATGGCCCTGTGCGACCCCATGGTCGACCCCCGGGGCGGCGCGTTCACGCTGGGCCTGGGCCTGCTGGCCCAGGTGGCGATCATCCCCCACCACAACACCTGGTCCCGGGAGAAGGCCAAGCGCACGATCACCCTGGCCGCGCCCGGCGTGCCGGTAGTGGCCATCGACGAGCGGACCGCCCTCATCCGGGCCGGCGACGGGACCTGGTCGGTCGACGGCGTGGGCAGCGTGGTGGTCTTCGTCGACGGCCACGAGGCCGGGCTCGAGGCGCTCCCGCACTGAGCTGGGTCCGGACCGGCGCGTCGGGTCAGTGGCGCCGGAGAACCAGTTCGGGGAGGGCGACGGTGGCGGCGAGTGCATCGGCGACGACGTCGTGGGGATCGTCCCTCCGGGCCAGGGCGGCGCGCTGCCGGGTGGCGCCGTTGCCCCTGCGCAGGATGTCCCCGACCCCGTTGCGCACCTGCTCGGCGTCGCCGTGCTCGTCCAGCCCCTCGGCCACGTGGTCGAGCAGCTGTGCCACCACGCCGGCTGCCGGCGCGACGCGGTCGGCCGACGGCGTCACGAGGGTGCCGTCCAGCCCGTAGCGGGCGGCGCGCCACATGGCGGCGTCGAGAACCTCGACCGGCGGGCTCAGCGAGGGCCGCCCCTCGGTGGCCTCCTTCATCGAGGTCCAGGCCAGGGCCCGGATGAGGCCCGCCAGCGTCACCGCGTCCTCGACCCGCATGCAGACGTCGCAGGCCCGGAACTCGAGGGTGGGATACCGGCCCGACGGCCGCACGTACCAGTAGAGGAACGTCGGGTCCTCGATGGCCTCCACCGATTGGAGGCGGGCGACGAGATCGTCGTAGGCGGCAGCCGAGGGGAGCTGCGGCGGCATGCCCGAGGTCGGCCACCGCTGCCAGACCTGGAGCCGGTAGCTGGCGTAGCCGGTGTCGCTGTCCTGCCAGAACGGCGAGTTGGCCGACAGGGCGAGGAGGACCGGCAGCCAGGGTCGAGTCCGGTTCATGGTCTCGATGGCCAGGTCGCGGTCGGCAATCCCGACGTGGACGTGGCAGCCGCAGATCACCTGCTGGCGGGCGACGATGCGGTACGCCTCCTCCATGCGCCGGTACCGCTCTCTGCGCAGGTCGACCTGCTGGTCCTGCCAGAGGCCGAAGGGGTGGGTGCCGACCGCGATCACGCCGGCGCCCACGTCCTCTGCGGCCGACGCCAGGCCCCGGCGCAACCCCGACAGCTCGGAACGCACCTGGTCGAGGGTCGTGCACACCGAGGTGCCCACCTCGATCTGGCACAGGTTCAGCTCCAGCTCCACCGCCTCGCCGAGGGCGGCACGCGCCGCCGGGAGCAGGCGGTCGGCCCGCGGGACGAGGTCACCGCTCGCCCGGTCGACGACCTGAAACTCTTCTTCGACGCCTAGCGTGAGGGGTTCCGTGGTGCCACCTTCGGGCAGCCGGGGCCCGGCGGTCAACGCCATCGGCCCGGAGTCGGCCGCTCTTCACGAGCGTGTAATGGTCTGTTCACACCCCGCGGGACACAGTCAAGGGTGGACTCGGAGGTGCGCGATGTGCGGGATCAGCGGTGAGCTGCGTTTCGACGGCAGGCCGGCGCGGCCCGATGTCGTCGCCCGCATGTCGGAGCGGTTGGCGCCCCGCGGCCCGGACGGCGTCGGGCTGTGGGCGTCGGGGCCGGTCGCCCTCGGCCACCGCCGCCTGGCCATCATCGACCTGTCGACCCGGGGTTCCCAGCCCATGGTCGACGCCGAGCTGGGCCTGGTGATCGTGTTCAACGGCTGCATCTACAACCACCGGCGGCTCAGGGCGGATCTGGAGGCCGCCGGCTACCGGTTCTTCTCCACCAGTGACACCGAGGTGATCCTCAAGGCGTACCACCACTGGGGCGACGCCTTCGTCGACCGCCTGGCCGGCATGTTCGCCTTCTGCATCGTCGAGCGCGACTCCGGCCGGGCCGTCCTGGTCCGGGACCGGCTGGGGATCAAGCCCCTCTACCTGGCCGGCGACGGTAGGAGCCTGCGGTTCGCATCGACGCTGCCCGCCCTGGTGGCGGGGGGCGGCGTCGACTGCAGCATCGACCCGGTCGGCCTGCACCACTACCTGACCTTCCACGCCGTGGTGCCGGCACCCCACACCATCCTGAACGGGGTCACCAAGCTGCCGCCGGCGACGATGCTGGTGGTCGAGCCCGGCGGCCGGCGCCGGGAGGTCGTCTACTGGCGCCCCGACCCCGACCCCGCCGGCGCTCCGGCCCGGTCCGACGACGAGTGGCGGGAGGCGATCGGGGATGCCCTGCGTGTTGCCGTCGACCGTCGCATGGTCGCCGACGTGCCGGTGGGCGTGCTGCTGTCCGGCGGCCTGGACTCCAGCCTGATCGTCGCCCTGCTGCGGGAGCGCGGCCAGGAGGACCTGTCGACCTTCAGCATCGGCTTCGAGAGCATCGGCGACGAGGAGGGCGACGAGTTCCGCTGGTCCGACGCCGTCGCCTCCCACTTCGGGACCGACCACCACAGGTTCCTGGTCCCCACGGACCGCGTGCTGTCCGCCCTGGGGCCGACGGTGGCGGCCATGAGCGAGCCGATGGTCAGCCACGACGTGGTCGCCTTCTTCCTCCTGTCCGAGGAGGTCGCCCGGCACGTGAAGGTCGTGCAGTCGGGCCAGGGGGCCGACGAGGTCTTCGCCGGCTACCACTGGTACCAGAAGCTGGCCTCGGCGACCGGCGACGGGGTCGACGACTACGCCGGGTTGTTCTTCGACCGGGACCACGCCGCGGTCGCCGAGGTGGCCAACCCCGATCACCTGACCGGGGCCGACGTCAGCCGGGACTTCGTCGCCCGCCATTTCGCCCAGTCTGGCGCAGCCAACCCGCTGGAGCGGGCCCTGCGCATCGACACCCACGTCATGCTCGTCGAGGACCCGGTCAAGCGGGTCGACAACACGACCATGGCCTGGGGCCTGGAGGGTCGGGTGCCCTTCCTCGACCACGAGCTGGTGGAGCTGGCCGCCGCCTGCCCGACCTCGCTCAAGCTGGCCGGGGGCGGAAAGGGGGTCCTGAAGCAACTGGCCCGTGACCTGCTCCCCCACGAGGTGATCGACCGGCCCAAGGGGTACTTCCCCGTCCCACCGCTCATCTACCTGGAGGGTCCCTACGTCGATCTCCTCCGCGACGCCCTCGCCGGCCCGGCGGCCCGGGACCGGGCCCTGTTCCGGCCCGAGCACGTCCGCCACCTGCTGGACCACCCGAACGAGCTGACCACCCTCCGCTACAACAAGCTCTGGGAGGTCGGACTGCTCGAGTTGTGGCTCCAGACCCATGAGATCGCGTGACATCGGTGGGGAGCCCGCCACACAGGGTTCGCCGCTGCGTAACAATCTGGAAATGAGCCCTGGGTACGGTCCCGCCATGAAGCCTCGCATCGGCATCACGACCACGCCCCGTGTCGACGACGACCGGCTGCTGGAGGCCCTCGACCGGGCCAACGTGACCGCCGTGGTCGAGGCCGGTGGGATGCCGTTCGTCCTCCCCGTGCTCGATCCGGCCGAGGCCGACGCCGCGGTGTCATGCCTCGACGGCCTGCTGCTCAGCGGCGGCGGCGATGTCGACCCCGCGGTGTACGGCTGCCCGGCCCTGCCCGAGGTCCAGGGTGTCGACACCGGCCGCGACGCCTGGGAGCTGGCCCTCGTCCGCGCCGCCCTCGCCCGTGACCTTCCCGTCCTGGGCATCTGCCGGGGGGCGCAGGTCCTCAACGTGGCGGCCGGGGGGACCCTCGTCCAGCACCTTCCCCTCGTGACCGACCTCCAGCATTGCCGCAAGGACCAGGCCGC
>JALYYN010000287.1 GCA_030946525.1 Actinomycetota bacterium
CCCGGTATTCGGGGCTGAGGGCGGCCCGCCGGGCGGACGCTTCGTCGGCGGTGATGCCAACCGGACTGGCCGCCGCAGCGCGCTCTACACCCGGCGCCAGCTTGATGACTGCTCGGGTGGCGGAACCCTCCTTGCGTGTCATGCAGAGAGGTTATCACTTTTGATAAATAGACGGCCTACGGCGCGTCACGGCCCGCTGGCCTCGGCGGTCGACGGGGCTGCCGCTCCATCCGCTCCCGGAAGTCGTCGAACCGCTTCTTCGCGATGTCGATGTCGGCCCGCTGCAGGGAGCCGGTCCGCTTCTCCTTGGCATGGAGGAGGACGAAGAGGTTCCCGGACCGCCGGTACAGGATCCGGTACAGGTCGCGCCCGTAGTGGCATCGCAGCTCCCGGAGCTGGCCGTCGACCTGGGAGCTGTGCGGGAACGGGAGCGGCGGATCGTTGTTGGCGACCCGGTTCAGCAGGGCTGATCTTGAAATCGATCTCCTCCTGCCGCTCCGGGGCGAGCCCGTCTGATGAAATCGTTGACGGGCTCCCGATCCGGGTCGCGGTAGTAGACGGCCTGCACGGCGTCAGACGCACCGGGAGTGCATGACGGTGGGCCGGCGCTGCGGCCTCCGGCGCACCGCAGATCCGATCGAGCTCACAACGCGAGGGTAACGACCGCCGCAGCGGAGGCGATGGACGTGACGCACGCCGCCCGTCGTAGTGTCGTCGGGTAGCGGGTCGTTCCAGACCGTCCGGTAGAAGATCCGGTAGAAGATTCCCAGTCGAACTTAGGCTGCCGGCTTCTTGCCGAGTTCGATCGGTACACGACGGTCCTCGTCGTCGAAGACTGCGACGAGCTCCAACCGAGCGCCGAGCGCTTCGAGGTACTGGCGCAACGTCGAGATGCGGACATCGTCGGCGTGCTCGAACTTGGAGACGGCCCCCTGGGTGATCTCCAGACGACCCGCCAGCTCTGCCTGGCTCACCGCCTCGGCATGGCGAAGCTCGTAGAGACGAAGCTCCTCGAGAGACCGCTCATGGGCTGCTGCGATCGACTCTGCGGCCCCGGGCTTCAACAGCAACTCGTCCCGCAGTGTCGACCACTTGGTGTGACCACTCATCAGATCAAGCCTTCCTTACGCAACTCGTCGAGGTAGCCGTCGTAAAGCTTGTCGGCAGCGGGAACGGCCCACTCGTACCACTGGTTCCATTGCCCGCTCTTGTCGCCGCCGAGGAGCAGGATCACCTGCCGCCTGGGGTCGAACATGAACAGTACGCGCAGGGCGCCGCCCTCCGACGACCGCAACTCCTTCATGCTGTGATGCAGCGAGGTGCGGATTCGTTCGACGGCCGGGCGGCCAAACGAGGGGCCGCTCTGCCCGAGCAACTCCACGCGGACGCTGACGGCAGCCTGCTGGTCGGTGGTGAGATCGGCCCACCACTCCCTGAACTCGTCTGTGACCTCGATCTCCCATGCCATCCAATATGAGCTTAGTCTCATGATGAGTCAAGTTTCATATGCCACTCCGGCCGGGCACCTTCCTGGACTGCGGACTGGAAGGATTGCGATTGTGGATGGCGACCCTGCAATCCTCGCCGAAGTGGCGGAGCTGCGCGAAGAGAACGCTCGACTCCGTAGCCTGCTCGGACTCGAGACCCGCCACGACGATGGCCATCGGCATTGTTGGGCTCCCACCCTGTTCAGCCAACCGACAGAGACCGCTCTGATCGACGGGACAGCGTCCGTCGAGGAGAAGCTGGCGCTGCTGCGTAGCTTGTTCGGAGCGCGGTCAGACGTGTTTGCCATCCGCTGGGAGAACTCCTCGACTTCGAAGTCGGGCTGGTCCCCGGCCGTCCGCGGCGGGTGGGCCAACAAGCGGACGAAGAATGAGTACCTCCCGCTCACCGACGAGGTCCTCGCCCGCCACCTCCGGGGCGAGGCCACCATCGGGATCTATCCGTTGCTTCATGGCGACACCTGCACCCTTCTCGCCTGTGACTTCGACCAGGGCACCTGGGCCCTCGACGCGCTCGCCTACCTCGACGCATGCCACCGAGCAGAGGTGCCCGCCGCTCTGGAACGGTCGCGATCTGGCGACGGTGCGCACGTGTGGGTGTTCTTCGAAGGCGAGGTGCCGGCAAGCACGGCTCGTTCGCTCGGGACCTCCCTGCTTCGCCAGGCGATGACGGCGCGGGCGGAGCTCGATCTGTCGAGCTACGACCGGTTCTTCCCGTCCCAGGACTTCATGCCGAAGGGCTCGTTCGGCAACCTCATCGCCCTGCCCCTTCACGGCGAGTGCCTCCAGCGAGGGACGACCGCGTTCCTGGACCCGACCACGATGCGGCCGTGGCCAGACCAATGGGCGTTCCTTTCCTCGGTCGCCCGCTTGACCAGGGAGTCGGCGAAGACGCTGGCAGCATCGTTGCGGCCAGTCGACGCCGGGCCCGCCTTGACCCTCGCGGACCTCGCCAAGGCCCCAGGGCCGCCGCCTCCGGCAACGATCAGGGCACAACTCGGAGCGACGCTCTCCATCGCGCGATCCGGCCTGCCGCCGGCCGTGATCGCCGCGCTGAAGCACCTCGCCTCGATCCACAACCCGGTGTTCTACGAGAAGCAGCGCATGCGGTTCTCCACCTGGGACACCCCGCGGTTCATCCGCTGCTACCAGGAGGACCTCGAATGGATCCACCTCCCCCGCGGCCTGGTGGAACGGGTCGTCGAGCTGGTAGCAGGACTCGGCAGTCGGCTCGAGGTCACCGATGTCCGCTCCCAGCACCCAACGGTCGGGTTGGGTTTCACCGGCAAGCTCCGGCCAGAACAGGCCAAGGCCGTGGACGCAGTCATCGCCCACGAACGAGGCGTGATCGTCGCGCCGCCCGGGTCAGGCAAGACCGTGATGGCGTGCGCAGTGATCGCGCACCATGACGCGCCGACGCTCGTACTCGTCGATCGCAAGGAACTTGTCGACCAGTGGCGAGACCGTCTGGTCGAATACCTCGGGATGGAGCCAAACGAAGTCGGCGTGGTCGGCGGCGGGAAGGACCGGCCGACAGGAATCGTCGACGTCGCCATGATCCAGAGCGTCGCTCGCCGGGACAATCCGTCCGCCTTGTTCGGTCGGTACGGGCTGGTCGTCGTCGACGAGTGCCACCACCTGCCAGCGGTCTCCTTCGAGACGTGCGTGCGCCAGGCAGACTGCCGTCGGTGGCTCGGCTTGACGGCAACCCCCTACCGACGGGACGGGCTCGAGGCCATCATCGCTCTCCAGTGCGGCCCGACTCGCCATGAGATCACGGCGACGGAGGCCGCCGGCACGGCGCTCGTGCGGCGGGAGTTGGTCGTTCACGAGACGCAGGCCGAGGTGCCCGGCGAGGACACAGCGATCCAGACCGTGTTCGCCGCCCTGGTCGAGGATCAACGCCGGACGGACCAGATCTGCGCGGATATCCACAGCGCAGTGGCAGTTGGGAGGACCTGTTTGGTCCTGACTCAACGTACCAACCACATCGATGCCATCGTCGCCCGCCTGGGTGCCCTGGGCGACACGGCGCTGGTGCTACGCGGGGGTCTCGGCAAGAAGGCCCGAGCCGCTGTAGCCCAGGCCATCGCAGCCCGCCCCCAGGATTCGGGCATCGTAATGGTCGCAACCGGTTCCTACCTCGGCGAGGGTTTCGACTGGCCCGAGCTCGACACCCTCTTCCTGGCTTTCCCGATCGCGTTCAAGGGCCGGGTGTTCCAGTACGTCGGCCGCCTGCTCCGCACCCACGAGGACAAGCACCACGTCGAGCTGCATGACTACGTCGACGTGTGCATCCCGGTGCTGGACCGGATGCACTTGAAGCGACTACCGGCCTACGCCACCCTCGGCTTCGACGCCCCGCGGAGGCGCCGCCGAGCATGACGTCCCGCTGGAAGCGAGCAACGAGTATGCGTCTGGGAGATGATCTTCGGGTTGGCGCCATAGCGGTCGACCACGATCTGGCGATGACCTACATCGTGCAGCGCCGCAACCTCTCCTACGTCGTCGGCTATGACGGCATCGACGCCATCAGCGGAAAGGAGCGCCGCCGCTGGTACCCCGCCGGCAAGCACCGTGACGATGCCGAGCAGCTCGCCCGCCGGCTTGGTGTCGGGTCCTCCCGGCCGGCACTACCGAAGGCAACCAGGCCGATGACCGTCGGGGACTTCCTGACCGAGACATGGCTCCCACGCAAGCGCATGACCGTGCGCGCGAGCACTGCCTACCGGTACGCCTGGATGACCGACAAGTACATCGTCCCGGCCATCGGAACGGTTGCCCTCAGCGCCCTTCGGGCTGACCATCTCGACGGGCTCTACGCTCGCCTTCTCGCAACGGGGGGTGGAACGGGAACGGCGCTCGCGCCCAAGACCGTGCACGAGGTCCACCTCGTGGTCCGCAACGCGTTGGACCTCGCGATCAAGCGCCACCTCGTTGATCACAACGTCGCCCATTCCTCGAATCCGCCCCGTTCACGGTCGATGAGGTCGTCGGTGCTGAGAACCTGGACGGCCTTGCAGCTCAGCGAGTTTCTCGGGGCTACCGAGCATCAACGGCTGTACCCCGCGCTTCACCTCACGGCCTGCACCGGCATGCGTCGGGGCGAGGTCGCCGGGCTGAAGTGGTCAGACCTCGATACCGGGGCTCGGCGCCTCTCCATCTCCCGGACGCTGCAGAACGTCGGGGGACGCCCAACGGAGTTCGGCGTCAAGACGCGCACCAGCCGGCGCTGCATCGACCTCGACCCGGCGACCGTCGCGATACTGGTCCGCTGGCAACTCCGGCTCGCCGAGGACGGACTTCCGGCGGGTTCGGACGATTGGATGTTTTGCAACATCAAGGGCCGCTCCCTGAACCCCGAGTCGATCAGCCAGCTATTCACGAGGGCCGTGGCCCGCGGCAAGCTTCCCCGGATTCGATACCACGACCTGCGCCATACCCACGCCTCGCTCCTCGTCGCCGCGGGCGTACCGATCAAGGTGGTGACCGAGCGGCTTGGCCACGCCCACCCGGGCTTCACGATGAACACCTACCAGCACGTCCTGCCGGGGATGGGAGCGCTGGCCGCGACCCAGTTCGCTGACCTGCTCGACCCGGGGGATGGCCGGTAGACGTCTACCGGGTCGGCGGCCCGCCCCAAGGACGAAAGGCAGGTCAACGGCCATCACGGTCACGGCTGGTGGTCCCGGCCGGTAGACGCACCCGGTAGACGGCGTTCGCCGCATGACGAAAGCCCAGGCCTGTGACCTGGGCTTTCACGTGGTGGCGGGGGCAGGATTTGAACCTGCGACCTTCGGGTTATGAGCCCGACGAGCTACCAGACTGCTCCACCCCGCGGCGGTCGCGACAGATTACACCCTCACGCGGCCGGTCTAGTCGTGGAGGTCGTGGGCGGCGGAGTCACCGCAGACTGCACCGCGGCGGTGGCCTGACTGACGAGATTCCGCCCGTCGTTGGTCGCCTTCTGGTACCCGGCCAGGTCGCCGGCCTTGAGGGCGTCGTCGGCCGCCTGGAATCTGGCGCTGGCCTGCGCGAGCAGATCCGTCACGCTGGCCGGCACCGACGGGGTGGCCGGGGTCCCGGGGGCGGGTGTGGCCTGGCCGGTCGACGGAGACGGGGTGGCCGTCGCGTTCACACCCTGTTGCTCGAGGGTCGACGGGTTGCTCCCCGGGAACAGGGTGGTGATCGCCTGGCGCAGGGAGTCCTTCATGACCACCTTGTCGCCGAAGACCACGATGACCTTCTTGAGCTGAGGCAGTGGCGTGCCGGTGGCCTCGACGTAGAGGGGCCGGATGTAGAGCAGCGACTGCTCGATCGGAATGACGAGCAGGTTCCCGAGCCGCACCTTGGAGCCCGACGTGTCGAGCAGGGTGATCTGCTGCGAGACGTCCGTGTCCTGGTTGATGCGCGAGTTCACCAGCGCGGGCCCGTCCACTGTCCGGGCGCGTGGCATCACGTACGCCTGCAACTGCCCGTAATTCTCCGGATCCATCTTGGCGACCATGAACGCGCTCAGGTTCTTCACGCTGTCGTCGGTGGATCTCGGGACGAACGGCTGCAGGATGACGAAGTCCTCGCTCTGCTCTCCGGGCAGGCGCATCAACAGGTAGTAGGGATCCATCCGGGCTTCACGGGCCTGGAGGGGCTGGCCGGCGGCGTTGGTGATCGGGGCCCCGACGGCGGCCGCGGTGCTGACCGCCCCCGGCGCCTGGGCGATGTCCCAGGCGTCGGTGTTGTTGTAGAAGTTGGCGGCGTCGCCGATGTGGTAGCGGCCGAACATGTTCGTCTGGACCCGGAACAGGTCCTCGGGGTACCGGAAGTGGGCCTTCAGGTCCGTGGGGATATCGGTCCCGTCGGTGAAGAGCTTCGGAAATGCCTTCTGCCACGCCTTGATCATCGGGTCGGTCTGATCGACGACGTAGAAGGTCATCTTCCCGCTGTATGAGTCGATGACGACTTTCACCGAGTTGCGGACGTAGTTGAAATTGGTGTTGAGGTCGCTGTTGGCCTGCAGGCGCGACGTGTCAGCCGCCTGGGAGTAGGGATACCGGCTGGTCGTGGTGTAGGCGTCGTAGATCCACTGGATCCGGTCCTGGTAGATGATCGGGTACGGGTCGCTGTCGAAGCGGAGGAACGGCGCCGCCTTGCGCACCCGCTCGTCGATGTCTCGGATATAGATGGCCCGGGAGTCGCCGGTGACGAAGCTGGAGATCAACGGGTTGAGGTCGCCGAAGCGCAGAGCGAGGGCGGCCCGGCGGACGAACGAGTCGATCTTGACCCCGCCCGAGCCCGTGTACAGCGTCGTGTGGTTGGTGCCGTTCTCGTCGGTGTAGTCGATCTCGGGCTGCTTGGTGTCGACGATCGCGTACCCGGTCAGGTTCTGGCCGAAGTAGACGGCGGGTTGGGCGATCGTGGGTGTCCCGGTGGGCGGCAGGTCCTTCAGCTGCAGGGCGGGCTTGCCGTCGGGCTCCACCCCGGTGCTGGGAGTCATCACCGCGCCGTAGCCGTGGGTGTACACGAGGTGCTGGTTGACCCACGAGGGGGAAGGGATGCCCCGGATGTTCAGCTCCCGGGCGGAGACGAGTTCCTGGCGGACGTTGCCGTCCACGACGTAGCGGTCCACGTCGACGTCGTTGAACTGGTAGAAGTTCCGGATCTGCTGCAGGCGGTTGTAGGTGGCGCCCAGGACCTCGGGCGCCGGGTCCCACAGGCGGACGTTCTCGATCGTGGCCGAGTTCTCCGCCAGCGTGGCATTGGTCACGTTGTTGTCCGCGGCGAAGTCGATGGTCTGGACGTCGCGCAGCCCGAAGGCCGCCTTGGTGGCCTTGATGTTGCGGTCGATGTACGGCCGCTCCTTGGTCGACTCCGTGGGCTGGACCCGGAAGCGCTGCACGGCGGCGGGGATGGCGGCGCCGACGACCACGCTGAGCATGGCCCACAGGCCGACCGCGATCACGGGCAGCACCCACCCGCGCCGAAAGATGTTGTAGATCAACAGCGCGGCGGCGATGAGGGAGATGCCCAGCAGCAGCTGCATGGCCGGGAGCTGGGCCTTCACGTCGGTGTAGCCGGCGCCCTGGACCACGCCCCGGGTGGCGTACACCAGCTCGTACTTCTGCAAGTAGTAGTCGACCGCCTTCAGGAGGGCGAGCACCGCCATGAGCACCGACAGGTGGGCCTTCACCTGGGGCGTGACCTTCTGCATGGGGGTCTGGAACCGGATGCCGCCGTTGAGGTAGTGGGCGACCGCAGTGATGATGGCCACGATGACCAGCGAGGCGAAGAGCCAGTCGACGACGAACTTGGCGAAGGGGAGCTGGAAGACGTAGAAGCCGATGTCCTTGCCGAACAGGGCGTCCTTGGCTTGGAACGGGACGTGGTTGCGGAACAGGGTCCACGCACCCCACTGCCCGGAGGCGCCTGGGCCGGCGATGAGGGCGAACATACCGGCGATCGCCACCCGCAGCATGCCTGCCCGGTTCCCCACGACCTCGTGGTAGCGCTCGATGAGCTGCTCCTCCGGCCCCAACGGCCGGAACGTGGGGGCGATGAGGTCGGCGATGGCCAGGTTGGCCCACAGCAGGGCGAAGAAGAGGATGGTGAACAGGGCGCCGAGGGCGAACTTGACCCCCAGGATGGTGCGCCACACGGTCGTGAGATGCAGCTCGTCGAACCAGAGGTAGTCGGTGTAGAAGCCGGCGATCCCGCGCAGGGAGACCAGGATCAGGAAGATCGCCGCCACGATGAGCACCAGGATGATGCGGCCCCGCGCCGGGTGGCGTCGGCGCTGCGGAAGGTCGGTGGGAGTGCGCACGGCGGCGTCAGCCTAGGTGCTGACCGGCAGGACCGGGGCTCAGGTCCGAGCGGAAACCAACAAGCAGCGGCAGCCCCGGTGAGCGGGGGGGTGCAGCTGGCCGGTCGGGAAGGGTTGGCCCTTCGTCGTGGGCCCGGCCAGGGCGTTGTCGTCGCAGTCCGGGCAGTGGCCGTCGTCGTCGACAACCCACTGCAGCAGCGCCCCGTCGGGGGTGGCCCCGAAGGCCCCGGCGGCGAAGGCGGCGGCGGCGTGGTGGCGCGCCGCGTCGTCCATCTGCCGGGCCTTCCACTGCCGGTAGACGGTGCGCAGGGCCTCACCGGCCACCGCGGGATCCTCGCTGCCGGCGGTGTCGTCCAGCGCCTGCTGCAGCCGGGCGCGCAGCGGCTCGACCAGCTCGCCGGCGAGGGTCAGGGCGTGGGCGTCGACCCCGGGCGCAGCGGATCCGGCGTCGTCCTCGCGAGGTGGATCCGATGCGAAGGCGGCGCCCGCCCGGGCTGCCTGCTCGAGCCACGGCAGCGCGGTATCGCGGTAGGTGGCCAGGTGGGCCTCCGGGTCGGGAAGTACGGCGCCGGCCAGGCCCAGCCTGCGGAGGTTGTCCAGCACCGCGTTCTGCTCGTTCTGGAGGACGCGCTTGAGGGCGCGCGCCAGGCCCGACTCGACGTTGTCGAGCAGCCCGTCGCGGCCGGTCAGCGCCGTCTCCGAGGCCACCGGATCGAGGCCGGGAGGGCTCGCCGGGGCGGGAGCGGGAGGTCCGCCCGGTCCTTGGGCCGTCGGCACCGGGGCGGGCTGTGAAGCCGGCGTCGACGCGGCCCGGCGGCGTTCGGCGCGGAGCCGGGTGAAGAGCTCCTCCACCTTGTTCGGAGGTGGTGGAGGCGCGGCCGCCGGGGCCGGCGCTGCTGCGGCTGCTGGGGCGACTGCCGGGCTGGCCGGGGG
>JALYYN010000297.1 GCA_030946525.1 Actinomycetota bacterium
GTGCACGCCCGCTTCCGTGACCTGCCCTCCATACTCGACCCGGGCGACCTGCTGGTGATCAACACCTCGGCCACCCTTCCCTCCTCCCTCGACGCGGTACGGCCCGACGGCTCGGGCGTCGAGCTGCACCTGTCGACGCCGCTCCCGGCCGGGCTCTGGGTGGTCGAGCTCCGCCGGCCGGCCCAGCCCGGCACCCTCCCATTCCACGACGACGTGGCCGGCGAGACGATCACCATGCCGGGTGGCGCCCGGGCCGAGATGCTGGCCCGCTTTCCCGGCTCGGCCCGCCTGTGGGTGGTCGCCCTCCACCTGCCCGACGCCCTGCCCGCCTACCTAGCCGCCCACGGACGGCCGATCCGCTACGGCCACGTCGACCGCGACTGGCCGCTGGCGTCGTACCAGACGGTCTACGCCAACGAGCCGGGCAGCGCCGAGATGCCCAGCGCCGGACGGGCGTTCACCCCCGAGCTGATCACGTCCCTCGTGGCCCGCGGCGTCGGCGTCAGCCCGATCGTTCTGCACTGCGGCGTGGCCTCACTGGAGACCGGCGAGCTGCCCGCACCCGAGCCGTTCCGGGTACCGGCCGCCACCGCCCAGCGGGTCAACGCCACCCGCGCCGCCGGCGGCCGGGTCGTGGCCGTGGGCACCACCGTTGTGCGCGCCCTGGAGACGGTGGCCGACACGGCCGGGGTCGCCCACCCCGGGGAGGGGTGGACCGAGCTGGTGGTCACCGCGGCGCGCGGCGTACGGGTGGTGGACGGACTGCTGACCGGATGGCACGAGCCGGCGGCGTCGCACCTGCTGATGTTGGAGGCCGTGGCCGGGCAGACCATGCTGGACGACGCCTATCGGGCCGCCCTCCAGGGCCGCTACCTGTGGCACGAGTTCGGCGACCTCCACCTGGTACTCCCGTGAGCGTCTCCACTCTCGACCTGTCGGCCCGCGCCCGCGACCTTGCCGTGGCCCTCAAGCACGCGGGCGAGGCCACGGCCGAGGACCTGGCCGTCACCCTCCGCATCACCGCCAGCGCGGTGCGCCAGCAGCTCGACGGCTTGGCCGCCGACGGCCTGGTCACCCACCGGCCCGAGGCCCGGGGCCGCGGCCGTCCCACCCACCTCTACCGCCTGACCCGGACGGCCGAACCGCTGTTCCCGAAGGCTTACGGCGGGCTGACCAACGAACTGCTCGGCTACGTGGCCGACGCCGACCCGGCCCTGGTCGACGACCTGTTCGACCGCCGCCGCCAGCGCCGCTACGAGGGGGCCCGGGCGCGGCTCGCCGCCGCCGATCCCGATCTGGAATCTCGCGTCGCCGAGCTGGCCCGCATCCTCGACGAGGACGGCTACCTCGCCGGCTTCGAGGCCCTCCCCGACGGCACCTTCCGCATCGTCGAGCACAACTGCGCCGTCCTCGACGTGGCCGAGCGCTACGGCCAGGCCTGCTCCAGCGAGATCGCCTTCCTGCGTCAGTCCCTTCCCGACGCCCGCGTCGAGCGGGTCAGCCACATGATCGCCGGCGCCCACTCCTGCGCCTACGCGGTGACGCCGAACGCGTAAGGCGGCCGGATCACCCCGTCCTCGGTCACGATGGCGGTGACCAGGGCGGCCGGCGTGACGTCGAAGGCCCTGTTCTCGACCGCGAAGCCGGCGGGCGCCACCGATTGACCGCCGATCGACGACACCTCGGCGCCGTCACGCCGCTCGATCGGGATGTCGGCGCCGGTGGGGCACGCCCGGTCGACGGTGGACATGGGCGCGGCCACATAGAACGGGATCCCGTGGTGGCGGGCCAGCACGGCCAGGCCGTAGGTGCCGACCTTGTTGGCCACGTCGCCGTTGGCGGCGATCCGATCGGCGCCCACGACGACGCAGTCGACGTCGCCCCCGGCCATGAGCGACCCCGCCATGACGTCGGCGACCAGCGTGGCCGGGATGCCGAGGCGGTCGAGCTCCCACGCGGTGAGCCGGGCCCCCTGGAGCACCGGCCGGGTCTCGTCCACCCAGACGGAGGGGTGGCGGCCGGCCTCGTCGGCGGCGCGGATGACGCCCAGCGCGGTGCCGTAGCCGGCGCAGGCCAGGGCGCCGGCGTTGCAGTGGGTCAGCACCCGGCCCCCGACGGGGACCAGCGCAGCACCGTGGGCGCCGAGACGGCGGTTCCGGGCCACGTCGTCGGCGGTCAACCGCTGCGCCTCGGCGACGGGGTCGGCGGCGCGAAGACCCTGTTCCACCCCCCACGCCAGGTTCACCGCCGTCGGGCGGGTGGCGCGGACCCGGGCGGCGGCGTCGTGGGGATCGACGCCGGTGACACGGGCCAGGGCCATGCCCATGGCGCCGGCCACCCCCAGCGCCGGCGCTCCCCGCACGGCCAGGGTGCGGATGGCGTCGCACAGCTCCTCGACGGTCCGGGCTTCGAGAAAGGCCAGCCGGCCGGGCAGGACGCGCTGGTCGATCATGCGCACGCACCCGTCCCGCCACTCGATGGTGGGCGGGATCGGGTCGTCGGTCACCTGCGGGAGCCTAGGGAACCGCTCCCGGGGACCGCGATCAGGCCGCCGTCCGGCGGGCCGCCTCCTGGCGGCGGCGGCGGACCCGCCGGCGCTCCGTCTCGGTCAGGCCGCCCCACACGCCGTCGTCCTGGCGGGTGACGAGGGCGAACTCGAGACACGCTGCCCGTACGGGGCAGGTGGCGCAGATGGCCTGCGCCGGTCCGGACTCCTCTTCGGAGTCGGGGAAGAAGACGGCGGTGTCGAGGTTGCGGCACGCCGCGTCCCGCCGCCAGTCGTCGGGGTCGTAGGTGGTGAGAATGTCAGCCATAGCGATCGTTCAACACTGTTGTCGGCACGGGCATTCCAGCACCTGAGGGGCGTGACGGCGGCTGCGGGGGGGTAGGGCTCCGGCATGGTCGACCGTCAGAACCCTGCCCGCCCCGCTCCCGAGTTGACCGAGGCCGGTGTGCCCGCCATCGACGAGATTCCCGAGGACGTGCTGCGCACCGGCGACCCCCTGGAGGGCGAGCTCCCGCCCCTCGACCGGCCCCAGGCGGTCACGGGATGGGGGACGACCTCGGCCGAGCAGTTGCAGCACGAGCCCCTCTCCGTCCGCCTGCGACACGAGGTGCCGGAGGTGAGCGCCGAGGACATCGACACCGACGACGCCGATCTCGACGGCGACGTCGTCGCGGATCGTCAGTTCCTGGAGCCGGGCGGCGAGAGCGGGCTCACCGACGACGAGGCCGACCTGGTGGGCGAGGCCGACGCCGGCTTCGAGGACACCCTCAGCGCCGAGGAGGCGGCCATGCGGGTCGTCGACGAGCCCGGCGGCATGAACTACGACCCCGACCCCGGCTACCTCGACCCCAGCTGAGTCACAGATCCAAGGAGCACAGTCATGACCGAGATCGGCTACGCCCTGTCGTCGGAGGAGCACCCGCCCAACGACCTCGTCCGGTTCGCCGCCCAGGCCGAGGCGACCGGCTTCACCTTCGCCGCCATCTCCGACCACTACCACCCGTGGATCGACGCCCAGGGCCAGAGCCCCTTCGTCTGGTCGGTGATCGGGGCCATCGCCCAGGCCACCTCGTCGCTGCGGCTCGGCACCGGCGTGACCTGCCCGTCGTTCCGCATCCACCCGGCGATCGTCGCCCAGGCGGCGGCCACCGCGTCGGCCATGATGCCCGGCCGGTTCTTCCTGGGACTGGGCAGTGGCGAGAACCTCAACGAGCACATCCTGGGCGACCACTGGCCGCCCGCCCCCGTGCGCCAGGAGATGCTGGGCGAGGCGATCGAGGTCATCCGCCAGCTCTGGGAAGGCGGCTACCAGAGCTTCGACGGCACCTACTTCACCGTCGAGAACGCCCGGCTCTACACCCTGCCCGAGGAGCCGCCCCCCATCGTGATCGCCGCCGGTGGCCCCTCGGCCGCCGAACTGGCCGGCCGGCTCGGCGACGGCCTGTGGTCGGTGAGGCCCAAGCCCGACCTGCTCGCGACGTACCGGGAGGCGGGTGGGAAGGGCGAGATCTACGGCCAGGTGAAGATGTGCTGGGCCCCGGACGAGGAACAGGCCATGAAGACCGTCCTCGAGTACTGGCCCAACGCCGGCATCGGCGGCGAGCTGTCCCAGGAGCTACCGCTGCCCCGCCATTTCGAGCAGGCCGCCGCCATGGTCACGCCGGACGACATCGCCGGCAAGGTGCCGATGGGGCCCGATCCCGAGCGCTACGTCGAGCAGGTGAAGGCGTTCGTCGACGCCGGGTTCGACAACATCTACCTGCACCAGATCGGCCCCGACCAGGACGGGTTCTTCGACTTCTGCAAGCGGGAGCTCCTGCCCCGCCTCTGACCCGACGGGTCGGGCAACCGCGCCCGGTCGGTGCTCAGGCCGGCGGTGTGGTCGCCCCCACCGGGGCCGGCACGGGCCGGGGCTCGGGGACGAGCTCGGGCTGCGGGCGGGAGGCGGCCTCGCGGTCAAGCTCGGCCATGCGGGCGTCGAGGGGGCGCCAGTCGTCCTCCGGTGGGCGACCCTGGCTCACCTGGGCCTCGATCGCCTGCTTGGCCTGGCCCTCGATCTCCTCGCGCGAGTAGCGCGGCTCACGGCCGAAGTAACGTCCCACGTGGCGACCTTTCGTCGAAAGCGGGCCGCGGCGCACCGAATATGCGCCGACCGCCGGCCCGCCGATTGGTTCCGACCTGAATTCTCGCGTGCCGCAGATGGGCCCGCAATGAATGTCCTCTGTCTACAGCGCGCGTTTCCTACAGTGTCCGGACACCCTGGACCGCCGGACCGCCCCTGCCCGCTGTGCCAGGATGCCCGTCCGTGCGTCCCGGCCAGGTCAGCGACGCCTCCGGCGCCGACTTCGGCGCCGGAGAGACCGACGCCGGAGCGTACGTGACCCGCACGGCCTGCGGCGGGGTGATGCTGGCGCCCAGCGTCGTCGCCGAGTTCACCGGCGCCGAGATGCCCGCCGGCTGGACGGTGACCCCGTACGCCGAGGGCGGAACCGGGGTCATCGGACACGGGCGGCTCAGCCTCGACGGGGCGCGGGTCGGCTCCGACGTCGTGTTCCGGGGCCCTCCCCGGGTTCTCGACTTCCGGGCCACCTTCGCGGCCCGGCCCGATCAGCTCGCCGGATTCGGCATCGACTACGTGCAGGCGCCATGGGTCACGTTCAGCACCAAGTGGGGCCGCCGGCTGTACGCGCGCACCCATCACGTCCTGCTGGAGGACAAGCGGCTCCCCGGATCCTGGTTGGGCGAAACCCACGACTTCCGGATCGAGTGGAACCTGCTCGACATCAACTTCGACATCGACGGAGAACGGGTGGCGCACCTGCTGGTGCCGGTACCGGGGTACGCCCGAGCCGTCGTCGCCAACCAGCGGGTGGGCGGACCGCCGTTGGAGGTGGAATGGGTGCGGGTGTCGCCCTACGCGGCGACGGGGACCTTCACGTCGCGCGTGCTCGACGCCGGTTCCGGCGCCGGCGTCGAGTGGACCGAGGCCACGTGGACGGCGACGGTGCCGGAAGGCACCGCCCTCGATCTCTCGGTGCGCACCGGGGAGGACGGGCGGGCAGGGCGGGAATGGTCGCAGTGGAGGCCGCTCCCGGGCCCGGGCGCGACGGTGGGCGGCGCGTCCCGGTACCTGCAGTACCGCGTCGCGATGGCCACCGACGACGTGGGCCGGACGCCCGTGCTCCGGGAGATCGCCTTCGGCCACCGCGACCACCCCGAGGGATGAGCCCGGGGCTCGTCCCCGTCAGGGCTCGTCGGCGAGCAGCTCCGGCTCGGCGTAGGTCCGCGGGTTCCAGTGGCCGGCGACGAGGTCGGGCCCGACCCGGTCGGCCGCCCGCTCGGGGTCCTCGTCGGGCCCGTGGCGGACGTGCACGCCGTACCAGACCACGAGATCCCGGCTCTGGACCGGGCGGCCGCTGAGGAACCGGTCGAGCCCGGCGCGGGCGAGGGACGGGTCGGTGGTGAAACCCTGGCCGTCGTCGATCTGCTCCGGGTCGAAGCGCAGGATCCACACGTCGCCGGCGCCGAAATCGCCGGCCGTGCCGGCGCCGTTGATGCCGTCGCCGGTTGTGCCGGCGCCATTGATGCCGTCGCCGGTCGTGCCGTCGGCCGGCCCGGGGTTGATCGAGTAGTCCCGCCCGTCGCGGTCGTGGCGGATGCGCCAGAACCGGCCACGGGCGGGATCCCGAGACCGCTTGGCCTCGAAGCGCATCGAGTGCCAGCGGGTCTCGCCCCGGATACCCGGGTCGTTGTACTCCCGGATCACGTTCGACTCGGGGGCCAGGATGTCGAAGTCCAGCCGCCAGTAGGCGTGGTGGACGTGGGGCTTGCACGTCTGGGCGTTGGCCGTCGCCACGAAACCCAGGCGCGGGCGGATCGTCCCGTCGGCGCTCAGCCGCCACTCATTGACGTGGCGGTAGGGCCCGGCCTCGAGCTGGCTGACGACGACCAGGTCGTCGCCGTCGACCCAGACCGCCACCCCCCGGAAGTCACCCGACTCGGCTCCCGTGTCGAGGATCGTCCGGGGCGGCTCGGCGCAGAGCCGGAACCCGGTGACGGCGTCCTCGCCCGTCGCCTCGAACACGCCCTCCTCGTGCGCCCAGAGGCGGTAGGCCGGATCGACCCCGGCGGCCACGCCCTCGGCCCCGAACTCGACGTTGAGGATGGGCAGGTGGGCGCGGTGCAGCACCCGGCCGCCCCGGTAGTCGACGGCACGCAGCTCCACCCCGGACCCGTTGGTGCCCGACGACGCCGCCGGGCGCACCACCAGGAGGCTCCACACCTCGTCGTCGCCCCGCCATACCCGCACCCGCGCCTGCCGGGGCCCGGCGACGGCCGGCGCCGCCCGCACGCCGGGGGCGCCGCAGTCGTCCTCGGAGGGCCCGGGGACGCCCTCGGGCTCGGGGATCACCTCGCCGTCGATCGTCCGCACGCCGACGATCCGGTGGTGGCCCTCCGCCGACCGCAGGCCGACGGCGACGACCCGGTCGACGTTCCCGTCGACGTCGCGCCGGTTGGCCAGCGGCGGCATGGGCCGGTACGGCACCACCTCGCCGGCCACGATCGCCGGCCCGAGGGCGTCGTCGTTCTCGAGGAGCGCCACCGCCCAGGCGAACTCCTCGTCGTTGGGCGGGCGCTGCCAGGAGGTGTGGAGCAGGGAGGCGTTCTCGACCTCGTCCAGATACCCCACCGCCCGCAGCAGCCGGCCGGTGTCCATGTCCTGGATCGTCGCCGTGAACCGGACCCCGGCATCCGGGCCCTTGTCGACGACGTCGTGGGCCACCATCCACAGGTCGCGGCCGGCGAAGTCGACCTGGATGACCTCCTGGTCGAGGAGGGCGGCGCGCGCCCGGTTCATGTCGTCCTCGTGGCCCGCCTCGGCGACGATCTCCACCCGCAGCTGCTCGGTCACCGGCCCGAACCTACTCCGGGCGCCGCCCCCCACTTCCGCCGGCGTCGCGTGGCTGCCAGCTGATGATGGCCGCCGGGGCGACCTTCAGCGGCGGCCCGAGACCACCGTCGCGGGGCACGAGCCAGTCGGCGAGGATCTCACGCAGCTCGCGGCGCGCCTGGGGCGTGTCGGGGACCAGGAGCTGCTCGCGGTAGTCACGGGCGGCTTCGGCCACGGTGGCGAAGCGCGTCCGGCTGGCGACCTCGACGACCTCGACCTGGGGCGTCGCACCCAGCTCGCGCAGGACGTCCAGGGCGTCGAGATAGGTGGGGCCGGGCCGCCGGGGCCGGCCGTGGAAGTGCCGCCAGAGGGGGTCCATGACCGCGTCGAGGGAGAAGGCGCCCAGATAGAGGAACACCCGCCGGCGCGCGGCGGCGTCGAGCTTGGCGAGGAAGCGGGGGGCGTCGGCGACCAGGGGCAGCACGTAGGAGCAGAAGGCGACGTCGGCGGGCGGCACGTCGACGTCCTCCCAACGCCCGTGGACGCACGTGACGTTGCCGAGCCCTTCCCGGCGCGCCCGTCGGCGGCAGATGTCGAGCATGGCCCCGCTCGGGTCGACAGCGGTGACCGCGGCCACGTGGGGGGCGAGGGCGAGAGCGAAGCGCCCCGGTCCGGCGCCCACGTCGAGCACCGTGCTGCGCCGCCCCGTCGCCTGCCGCAACCGTCGGTAGAGGGGGTCGGCGGTAGCGCTCGGCACCGTCATGCGGGTGGCGAAGCGTCGGGCCCGGGTGTCCCAGAAGGCGGCGCCGAGGGCGCCCCGGCCCGGCTCCAGCCGTTCCATCTCCGCCAGCCGGCCCCGAACCAGGCTCCGCCACCGTTTCGCTGCCGGGGAGCTCACGCCTTGCAGTATGCAGGGCGCGAGCTCGGCGCGGACAGGCCTGCCGGCTCCGTGAGGGAACCGGCGGGCCTGTGTCGCACCGTTTGGACGTGCCTTGCCTGCTACGGACCGGCTGCCACCACCGGGGCCGAGCAGCTGTTGCCGCCGCCCAGCAGGCCGAGCGCCGTGCCGTTGCAGATGGCGACCGCATGGCGGTCGACAAACACCAGGGTGCCCAGGATGTTGGCCCTGGACAGGTCGCTGGCGATGCCGCCCACGATCGGCAGCGCCGCCTGGGCCCGCATGTCGATGGCCGCCACCCCGCCCCGCTGGGCGCTGAAGGTGTTGTCACCGTTGATGTTCTGCACCACCGGCAGCAGAGCGCTGACGGTGCCGTTGATGCTCTTCACCGTGCCGTTGATCTCACCGGCGTTGGTGTTGATCTTGCTCACCGTGGCGTCGATGCTCTTGGCGGTGTCGATGATCTGCTGGGCCTGACCCGAGAGGGGCTGGGCGGCGGCGAGGATGTCCTCGGCCGTCTTGCCCGTCTCGTTCAGCTTCTGGGTCTCGTCCAGCCGGCTCACGTTCGAGCCGGGGCCCACCTCGGTGATGATGACCTTGACCCGGTCGTCGATCTGGGTGGCGGCCAGCACCACCCTCGACAGCTGGATCACCGCGTAGAGGGCGAAGGCGATGGTCACCGCCAGGTTGAACCCGACGACGCCCCGCTCGTCACCTCGCAGCTCGTCCTCGTGCAGCCGGACGAGGAAGCCGTTCCTGAGCCTCAGCATCCGCGGATGGAGGTGGCGATGGCCAGGTTGGCCAGGCCCTTGCAGATGGCCGTGGCGTGGGGCAGGACACCGGTGTTGACGACCCGGGAGATGTCCCGGCCGTCGGCCTCGGCCGTGGTCAGGTTGTTGGGCTGGCAGAACGGCCCGCACGTCCCACCGTCACGGGCGACGCCCTGGCGGGGCGACGTGGCCCCGTTGATGCCGGCGACCCGGTGGTGGATGTTCTGGACGCCGAGGCGGTCGGGCGGGTCGTTGGCGTCGATGAGCACGCCGCTGACGTTGTTGACCGTGCCGAGGACCGTCTGGAGCACCGCCGAGGTGTCCTTCAGGGAGGCGTCGGTGTTGGTCAGCTTGGAGTTGATCGACGTCAGGGCGGCGATGATCTCGTCCGCCTGGCCCGGGATGGGCTTCAGGGCGGGGTCGATTCCGGCCAGGGCGCCGTTGATGCGGTCGACCTGGTTGGGCAGGGTGACGACGTTGCCGCCGGCGCCCACCACCGCCCGCTGGGCCGTGGCCAGGTTGCCGTTGATGGAGGCCAGGGAGTTGGTGATGATGATCAGGTAGACCACCACCACCAGGATGACCACGGTCAGCAGGATGACCCACACCTTGAGCCAGCGGCTCAGGAAGGTGGTCTGGTCGTCGGTGGTGCGCCGCCGGGGGGTCGCCCGCATGTCGGCGGACGGCGAGGACATGACTTGAACCATGTGTGTGTCTCTTCCTCCTAGGAGCAGGGCACCGGACCGGGCACGGAGCCGGCGCCGGTGAGGGGCCCGTTCTCGATGCAGTCCAGCTCGCGGTCGGCGGCCTTGGCTCCGGTCAGGATGTTGCCGGTGTCGTTCTTGATGGCGGTGGCCAGGGACAGGGTGGTGTCCAGGTTGGCGTTGATCTGGGCCACGCCGTCGTTGATCGAACGGGCGGTGCCGAGGATCGTCGACGCGGTGCCGTTGATGCCCTTGGCCGTGCCGTTGATGGTGCCGGCGCTGTTGTTGATCGACGTGGCCAGGCCGTCGACCGACTTGGCCAGGCGGATGATCTCGTCCAGCTTGCCCTGCAGGGGCTTGGCCGTGTCGAGGATGGAGCCGGCCAGCTCGTTGGTGCGGCCCAGCTTGAGCACCGCCTGGGTGGCGGTGTTGATCCCGCCACCGCTCTGGGCGATGACGCCGGCCTTGTCGTTGATGTGCTCGGCGTGCCACGCCGTGCGCTGGAGCAGGATCACCGCTATCGCGACGACCACCACCACGATGAGCAGCGAGAACGTGGCTTGGCC